>JBOFLS010000160.1:0-6186 GCA_051657985.1 Sphingorhabdus sp.
CACCGCGGCTGCCACTCCGGCTGCTGAACTTGCGGAAGGATAAGACCAATGATCCAGATGCAATCCAATCTCGATGTTGCTGACAATTCAGGCGCAAAGCGCGTTCAGTGCATCAAGGTGCTTGGCGGTTCGAAGCGTCGTACCGCTGGCGTTGGCGACATCATCGTGGTGTCGATCAAGGAAGCCCAGCCGCGCGGCAAGGTGAAGAAGGGCGACGTCCACAAGGCCGTCATCGTTCGCACCCGCAAGGATATCCGCCGTGCGGACGGTTCGGTTATCCGTTTCGACAGCAACGCTGCTGTCCTGATCGGTAACAATAAGGAACCGATCGGTACGCGTATTTTTGGCCCCGTCGTTCGCGAACTGCGTGCCAAGAATCATATGAAAATCATCAGCTTGGCACCGGAGGTGCTGTAAATATGGCTATGGCTAAAATCAAAAAAGGCGATACGGTTGTCGTGCTCGCCGGCAAGGACAAGGGCAAGACTGGCGAAGTCACCCGCGTCGATCCCAAGGCGTCGAAAGTCGTCGTTTCGGGTGTGAATGTTGCCGTGCGCCACCGCAAGCCGAGCCAGGCAAATCCGCAGGGCGGCCTCGATCGGTTCGAAGCGCCTCTGCATATCTCGAACGTGGCACTGGCCGATCCTAAGGGCGGCAAGGCAACCCGCGTTCGCATTGAAACCAAGGACGGCAAGAAGGTTCGCGTGGCCGTGAAGTCCGGGGAGACGATCAGTGGCTGATACAAAATATAACCCGCGCATGAAGCAGCGTTATGAAGACGTTGTGGCAAAGGCGATGACCGAAAAGTTCGGTTACAAAAACCGCATGGCTGTTCCCAAGATCGAGAAGATCACGCTTAACATGGGTGTGGGCGAAGGGTCGCAGGACAAGAAGAAGGTCAATGTCGCGCTCGAGGAAATGAAGCTGATTGCAGGCCAGCAGCCCGTGATCACCCGTGCCCGCAAGTCGATCGCCGGTTTCAAGCTGCGCGAAGGCATGCCGATTGGCGTCAAAGTGACGCTGCGCGGTGCCCGCATGTATGAATTTCTGGACCGTCTGGTCATGATCGCGATGCCCCGCATTCGCGACTTCCGTGGCCTGAACCCGAACAGCTTCGATGGCCGTGGCAACTTTGCCATGGGCCTGAAAGAGCAGATCATCTTTCCAGAGATCAGCTATGATGCGATCGATACCGTGCGCGGTATGGATGTCATCGTAACCACCACCGCGAACAGCGATGATGAAGCCCGCGAGCTTTTGCGCCTGTTCGGTTTCCCCTTCCCGCAAGAACAAGCAGAGGAAAAGGAAGCGGCGTAAAATCCGCTTTTGCCCTCTTGTCAGAAAGGACGAGAACTTAAGTCATGGCGAAACTGAGTTCCATTAACAAGAATGAGCGTCGCAAGAAGCTCGTGAAAAAATATGCAGGGCAGTATGCCCGTTTGAAGGCTGTTGCCAACGACGAGTCCAAGGATGAAGGCGAGCGTTTGATCGCGCGCCTGAAACTGGCTGAGATTCCGCGCAACGGCAACCCGACCCGTATTCGCAACCGCTGCGAAACCACGGGCCGCCCCCGCGCATATTATCGCAAATTCCGGCTCTGCCGTATCCAGTTACGCGATCTGGCCAATAAAGGCCTGATTCCCGGCGTGACGAAATCGAGCTGGTAAGGAAAAGAACATGGCATTGACCGATCCCTTGGGTGATATGCTCACCCGCATCCGCAACGGCCAGCGTGCGAAGAAAGACTCTGTCGTTTCGCCCGCGTCGAAACTGCGCACTCGTGTTCTCGATGTGCTGCAGCGCGAAGGCTATATCCGCGGTTACAGCGAAGAAGAGCTGGGCAAGCATAAGGGCCTGCGCATCGAACTGAAATATTTCGAAGGCGCACCGGCTATCCAGCATGTTGCCCGCGTTTCAAAACCCGGCCGCCGCGTCTATTCGGGAAGCACCGAGCTTCCCGTGATCCGCAACGGTTTGGGCATTACCATCGTATCGACGCCGAAGGGCGTGCTTTCGGATGCCGAAGCGCGCGCCCAGAATGTCGGCGGCGAAATCCTGGCGGAGGTGTTCTGATGAGCCGCATTGGTAAGAAACCGGTTGCCCTTCCGGCTGGTGTGACCGCCAGCATGGATGCGGGTCAACTTTCGGTGAAAGGGCCCAAGGGTCAGCTTTCGATGCCGATGAGCGACCTCATTTCTTACGAGATGAAGGATGAAGGCGTTTCGGTGCAGCCAGCAAATAAATCCAAGGAAGCACGCGCTTTCTGGGGTATGCAGCGCACATTGGTGCAGAACCTCGTCACCGGCGTGACCGAAGGCTTTACTAAGGTTCTCGAAATCACCGGCGTTGGCTATCGTGCGAACGCGCAGGGCAAAGTCCTGAAGCTGCAGCTTGGTTATAGCCACGACGTGAATTTCGACATACCCGAAGGTATCGAAATCAAGACACCTGATAACACTACGGTGGAAATCACAGGTATCGACAAGCAGAAGGTAGGGCAGGTTGCTGCCGAAATCCGCCGCTGGAGGAAGCCGGAGCCTTATAAGGGCAAGGGCATCAAATATCGCGGCGAGTATATCTTCCGCAAGGAAGGGAAGAAGAAGTAATGCCAAAGCTTTCTCTCTTTGAAAAGCGCCGCCAGCGCGTTCGTTCGAAACTGCGGGCGCAAGTTGCCGGTCGTCCGCGTCTTTCCGTGCACCGCACCGGTCGGCATATCTATGCCCAGGTTATCGATGACAGCAAGGGCGTAACGGTTGCTTCGGCATCGACCAATGACAAATCAGCCAAGGCTTCGACGGGTGCTACGACGGCCGCTGCTGCCGAAGTTGGCAAGCGCGTCGCCGAGGCTGCCAAAAAGGCCGGCGTTACCAATGTCGTGTTTGACCGTGGTGGTTTCCTGTTTCATGGCCGCGTCAAGGCGCTGGCCAATGCTGCCCGTGAAGGCGGTTTGGAGTTCTGATGATGGCTGATGAAAACACACAAGCAGAAGGCGTTGTCGATGCAACCGCCGCTCCCGAGGGGGAAGGCACCCGTCGCGGACGCGGTGGTCGCGGACGCGGTGAAGGCGGTGGCCGTGGTCGCCGTGACGATCGTAAGCCGCGCGAAGAAAAGGAAGATGATGGCACGATCGAAAAGCTCGTCCACATCAACCGCGTGTCCAAGACCGTAAAAGGCGGCAAGCGTTTCGGTTTCGCAGCCCTCGTCGTTGTCGGCGATGGTCAGGGTCGTGTCGGTTTTGGCCATGGCAAGGCACGTGAAGTGCCTGAGGCGATCAACAAGGCGACTGCCGCAGCTAAGAAGGCGATGATCCGTGTTCCGTTGAAAGACGGCCGCACGCTGCATCACGACTGCACCGGTCGTTTCGGTGCTGGCAATGTCTATGTTCGTTCGGCTCCTGCCGGTACGGGTATCATCGCCGGTGGCCCGATGCGCGCCGTGTTCGAAAGCCTTGGCGTTGCCGATGTGGTGACCAAGTCGATCGGCACGTCGAACCCCTATAACATGATCCGCGCCACTTTTGCGGCGCTGACCGATCAGACCAGCCCCAAATCGGTGGCGCAGCGTCGCGGCAAGAAAATCGCCGACCTTCTGGGTCGCGGTGGCAGCAAAACCGCCGAAGCCGACGCCGAAGCGATTGCGGAGTAAGTTAGATGGCTAAAATAAAGATCAGACAGACCGGTTCGCCGATCCGCCGCCCAGCCGTTCAGCGCCAGACGTTGAAGGGTTTAGGCCTCAACAAGATGCACCGGGAAGTTGAAGTGGAAGACACTCCCGAAGTGCGTGGCATGATCCGCAGCGTGCGGCATATGGTCGAGGTTGTTGGGTAACGAACTTTTTGGTCCGTTCGCCCTGAGTAGGTGCTGAGCCCGCAGGGTGAAGTACCGTATCGAAGGGTCCTTCGATACAGCCTTAGCCGTTCGGCTTCGGCTTATTCAGGACGAACGGATTATCCCTGAAGCGCGAAACAAAGCGAAAGCGAGTGCAAGACATGAAACTGAATGATATCCGTGATAATGAAGGCGCACGTCACCGCAAGATGCGGGTGGGCCGTGGTATTGGTTCCGGCAAGGGCAAGACTGCTGGGCGTGGCCAAAAGGGTGCAAAAGCGCGTTCGGGCGTCAGCATCAATGGCTTCGAAGGCGGTCAGATGCCTCTCCACATGCGTATTCCGAAGCGCGGCTTTAACAATATTTTCGCGAAGGACTATGCTGAAGTTAACTTGGGCATGATCCAGAAGTTTATTGATGCGAAAAAACTGGATGCGGGTGCAACGATCGACCAGGCTGCATTGAAAGCCGCCGGTTTGTCGCGTGGCGGCAAGGACGGCGTACGCATCCTTGCCAAGGGTACACTTACCGCAAAAATCAACGTTTCCGTCGCTGGTGCATCAAAGGCTGCGGTTGAGGCGATCGAAAAGGCGGGTGGCAAGGTTGAGATTTTGACCGTCAAGCCCGCTGCGGAAAAAGCCGCCGAGAAGAAGGGCAGTACCAAGAAAGCCAAATAATATAATCAGATTGGATTTTGGTTCCGTTCGCCCTGAGTAGTTTGAAGCCATAGGCTGAAAACGTATCGAAGGGCCCTTCGATACAGCACCTCACTACGTTCGGCACTTATTCAGGGCGAACGGAATATGGGGCAGTAAGTGTGATATACATTACCACTCTTGCGTTACTGGCCCTGCGACCCAATAATGAGGTGGCGGGGCTTGTCGTTTCGGAACCTTTGGTTTCTTGGTGGGGCAGGCTGGAATATTCGGGGTAGATTGCGCGCCGCTCAAGCGCTAGCGCGGTAATCGGGAATCAAGGGAAGTAATCGCATGGCATCGCGCGCCGAAAAAATGGCTTCGGGCATTAGTTTTTCAAATTTTGGCAAAGCGACCGATTTGAAGAACCGTATCTGGTTCACGATCGGTGCGTTGATCATTTTCCGTCTTTTAAGCTTCGTACCGCTACCCGGGGTCGATCCCGTGGCACAGGCAGCGCTTTACGCGAACAACGCAGCAGGCGGCGTGCTGGATATATTCAATACCTTCTCGGGCGGCTCGCTTGAGCGTATGAGTCTTATCGCGCTTGGGGTCATGCCTTATATCACCGCCTCGATCGTGGTGCAGCTTGCGGCCTCGCTGTCGCCCACGCTTGCCGCAATCAAGAAAGAGGGTGAAAGCGGGCGCAAGAAACTCAATCAGTATACCCGCTACGGTACTGTTCTGCTGACGGCGGTGCAGGGCTATTTTCTGGCTGCAGGGCTTGAGTCGCTGGCTGCCGCCAATGGTATTCGTGCAGTGGTTGAACCGGGATTAATGTTCCGGCTGGTTGCAACGATCAGCCTTATCGGCGGTACGCTATTCCTGATGTGGCTGGGTGAACAAATTACGTCGCGCGGGATTGGCAATGGCATTTCCCTGATCATTATGGCGGGCATTGTTGCGCAGATGCCGCGGCTTGTTGCCAATCTTCTCGAGGGCGGGCGTACCGGTTCGATCAGCGGCTTCATTGTATTCGGCTTTATCGCAATGTTTGTCGGCTTGACCCTTTTAATCTGTTTCTTCGAACGGGCACAGCGGCGGGTGCTGGTACAATATCCCAAACGCGCGACGCAGCGCGGCATGATGCAGGCCGATCGCAGCCATTTGCCGCTGAAGCTGAATACCGCAGGCGTCATTCCTCCGATTTTCGCTTCCTCGCTTCTCCTGCTTCCGGTGACGATCAGCCAGTTGGGCGGCAATCAGGTTGCAGGCGAAAGCGCCAGCGGCGATTTTGTGATCCAGTTGCTGCAATGGTTACAGCATGGCCAGCCGGTTTATTTGCTGCTTTACGGTCTTGGCATCGTCTTTTTCTGTTTTTTCTACACCGCCGTGGTCTTCAATCCGGAAGAAACGGCGGAGAATTTGAAAAAGGCTGGCGGTTTCATTCCCGGCATTCGACCGGGCAAGAATACGCAGGACTATCTTGATTACGTTTTGACCCGCATTACCGTTGTGGGAGCCGCCTATTTGACGCTGGTGTGCCTTTTGCCCGATTTCATGATGGGGCAGACTGGCCAGACGCAGTTCTTCGTGCTCGGTGGAACCAGCTTGCTTATTCTGGTGAATGTGACGGTTGATACGATCGCGCAAATCCAGGGGCATATGATGGCGCATCAATATGGCGACCTGCTGAAAAAGGCGAAGCTGAAGGGTAATCGCGG
>JBOFLS010000161.1:0-8487 GCA_051657985.1 Sphingorhabdus sp.
CTGTCCCATGTGCGGTTGATCTGCAGGCGCAGGCCGATCGGATTGCTCTTCTGACCCATGATTAAGCCTCTTCTTCCTGTTCGCGAACGACGATGCGCAGGCGGCTGAACGGTTTGATGATCCGGGTCGACTTGCCGCGGCCACGAGCGTGGAAACGCTTCATGGTCAGCGCCTTGCCAACGCTTGCTTCAGCGACAACCAGGCTGTCGACATCCAGATTATGATTGTTTTCCGCATTGGCGATGGCAGAGGCCAGCACCTTCTTTGCGTCAACTGCCATGCCTTTTTTGCTAAAGGTC
Source organism: Sphingorhabdus sp. (assembly GCA_051657985.1). Classification (GTDB taxonomy): domain Bacteria; phylum Pseudomonadota; class Alphaproteobacteria; order Sphingomonadales; family Sphingomonadaceae; genus Sphingorhabdus_B. The sequence continues at coordinate 300 of JBOFLS010000161.1, forward strand.
AGGATGTTCAGCGCGTCTTCGACCTTGCGGCCACGGATGAGGGCTGCAACCAGGTTCAGCTTTTGCGCCGAACCACGGATGGTGGTGCCAACGGCCAAGGCTTCCTTGTCGCCAACGCGGCGGGGGGCGGCTTGCTTACCCATTAGCGTTTGCCCTTCTTGTCTGCGCCGTGACCATGATAGGTACGGGTGGGCGCGAACTCGCCCAGCTTGTGGCCGACCATGTCTTCACTCACTGAAACAGGAATGAATTTATGGCCGTTATAAACGCTGAACGTCAGGCCGACGAACTGCGGGAGAATTGTCGAACGGCGCGACCAGGTTTTGATCGGCGCACTGCTGTTCGCATCCTGCGCGGTTTCTGCTTTCTTCAGCAGATATAGGTCAACAAACGGACCTTTCCAGACGGAACGAGCCATGACTTACCTCTTCTTCTTCGCATGACGTGACCGGATGATCATCTTGTCAGTCGATTTGTTCGAACGGGTACGAGCACCCTTGGTCGGCTTACCCCATGGCGTCACCGGATGGCGACCGCCCGAGGTACGGCCTTCACCACCACCATGGGGGTGATCGACCGGGTTTTTCGCAACACCGCGAGTCAGCGGACGGATGCCCTTCCAGCGGTTGCGACCAGCCTTGGCAAGCGTTTGGTTCGAATTGTCGGGGTTTGAGACCGCGCCAACCGTACCCATGCAGCTACCCAGGATGTAGCGCTGTTCGCCCGAGTTCAGGCGGACAATAACCTTGCCGCCATCGCGACCGACCAGCTGCACATAAGTGCCTGCCGAACGAGCGATCTGGCCACCCTTGCCCGGCTTCATCTCCACATTATGGCAGATGGTGCCAACCGGCATCTGGCTGAGCAGCATCGCATTGCCGGGCTTTACGTCGGTCTTTTCACCAGCAACAATAGTGTCGCCGACATTCAGGCGCTGCGGTGCGAGGATGTAAGCAAGCTCGCCATCTTCGTACTTTACAAGCGCGATGAACGCGGTGCGGTTGGGGTCATATTCCAGACGCTCGACAGTCGCGGGCATATCCCATTTACGGCGCTTGAAATCGACGATGCGATAACGCTGCTTGTGACCGCCAGCAATGCCGCGCGAGGTGACATGGCCTTTGTTGTTGCGTCCGCCGGTCTTTTTCTTGCCTTCGGTCAGCGCCTTGATGGGGCCGCCCTTATGCAGGCTCGAACGGTCGACGAGCACAAGGCCGCGACGCGCCGGGCTGGTTGGTTTGTAGCTTTTAAGTGCCATTGTCCTGCCCTTAGATACCGGTGGTGACGTCGATCGACTGGCCTTCAGCCAGGGTCACGACAGCCTTCTTTACGTCGGTGCGCGTGTAAGGCTTGCCCTTCCACCGCTTGGTCTTGCCCTTTTGGACAAGCGTGTTCACGCCCTTCACCTTGACATCGAACAATGCCTCGACCGCCGCCTTGATCTGCGGCTTGGTGGCATCGTTTGACACCTTGAAAACAACGGCGTTGTTCTCAGAGAGTAAGGTTGCCTTCTCGGTGATGTGCGGGGCAACGATCACGTCATAATGACGCACGTCGATTGCTTTATCCTTAGCCATTGAAACGCGCCTCCAGCTTTTCGACCGCAGCGCGGGTAAGGACCAGCGTCTCATGCTTCAAAATGTCATAGACGTTGGCACCCACAGCAGGGAGCACATTGACGCCGACGATATTGGCCGAAGCTTTGCGGAAATTGTCATTGACGTCGCCGTCGATCACCAAAGCCGTCTTACCAAAGCCGAGCTTCGAAATCTGGCCGATCAGCGCCTTGGTCTTGGCATCGGCAATGTTCAGGTCTTCCAGAACAAGCAGTGTGCCAGCCTTCGCCTTGCTCGACAGCGCCATTTTCAGGCCTAGCGTACGAACCTTCTTGTTCAGCGACGGATTGAAATCGCGAAGACGCGCGCCGTGAGCCTTACCACCGCCGATAAAGATTGGCGCAGCCCGATCGCCGTGACGGGCGGTACCACCACCCTTCTGGCGACCAAACTTCTTGCCGGTGCGCGATACTTCGGAACGTTCGCGGGTCGGACGAGCCGTACCGCGTGCTTTTTCGCGCTGCCAGGTGACGACGCGGTGCAGAATGTCTGCACGCGGCTCCAGACCAAAAACAGCATCGCTCAGATCAATGTCGCCCTTTGCCTTGGCGTCGAGGGTTTGAACCTTGAGCTTCATGGCTTAGCCCTCCTTCTTTTCTTCAGCTGTATCAGCGGCCGGGGCCTCTTCAGCAGCGGGAGTTTCGGCGGCGGGCGCTTCAGCGGCGACTTCGGCTTCCGGAGCAGCTGCTTCGACAGCAGGCGCTTCGGTTGCTTCGACCTCGTTGGCGACGACGACTTCTTCCTCGACGATCGGGGCTTCGTTATCGTTCTTCAACGCACCGGGGAAAGGCAGCCCTTCAGGGGCTGCAACCTTCACCGCATCCTTGATCAACAGCCAACCATTCTTCGCACCCGGGACAGAGCCCTTTACGAAGATCAGGCCGCGCGCCACATCTGTGCGAACCACTTCAAGATTCTGCTGCGTACGCTGACGATCACCCATGTGACCGGCCATCTTCTTGTTCTTGAAAACCTTACCCGGATCCTGACGATTACCCGTCGAACCATGGGCACGGTGAGAGATCGACACACCATGGGTAGCGCGCATACCGCCGAAGCCCCAACGCTTCATAGCGCCGGCAAAGCCTTTACCCTGCGTGTGTCCGGTGATGTCCACCATTTGCCCCGCCACGAAATGCTCTGCAGAAATTGCAGCGCCAATCGGAAGCAGGCCATTTTCATCTTCAACGCGGAATTCGGCAACGCGAGCCTTGGGCTCGACCTGTGCCTTGGCGAATTCACCGCGCTGAGGTTTATTTACATTTTTCGCTTTACGGGCGCCAGCGCCGAGGCGAACGGCAAAATAGCCATCCTTCTCTTCGCGGCGAGCACCGACCACTTGGCAGCCTTCCAGTGCCAATACGGTGACAGGAACGTGGCGGCCATCTTCGTTGAAGAGGCGCATCATACCCATCTTTTTAGCGATCACGCCAGTACGCATGACCAGTAACTCCTACAGAGGCCGAAGGGACCATTCCCTACGGCATGCTCAACCCTGATTTGATGCATCGCCCCGTCCGGGCTGAATATCCCTCTTGCGAGAGAAAGACGGGGGACGCAGCCCGGACAACATGTCCGGCGGTATCCACCAACCCAAATCTCCGTTCGCCCTGAGTAGCCACTGAGCCCTTAGGCGAAGTGGCGTATCGAAGGGCCCTTCGATACGGGTCTTCACATTCGTTCAGACCCTACTCAGGGCGAACGGTGAATTTCTTTTGATCAAGCCAACTTGATCTGAACGTCTACACCAGCGGCGAGGTCAAGCTTCATCAGCGCGTCCACGGTTGCAGGTGTCGGCTGCACAATGTCGAGCAGCCGCTTGTATGTACGCACCTCAAACTGCTCGCGCGATTTTTTGTCGATATGCGGGCCACGGTTGACGGTGAATTTTTCGATACGGGTAGGAAGCGGAATGGGGCCACGGATCAGCGCGCCGGTGCGACGGGCGGTGTCAGCGATATCGCCGGTCGCCTGATCGAGGACACGATGGTCGAAAGCTTTCAGACGAATGCGAATATTCTGTGTTTCCATGACGGACCCAATTCCTGTTTTCTACCAATATCAAAGAGCGAAAACAGCCAGCCCAACTTCGTATCGAAGCTGGGACAGCTGCTTGTGAATTTCGTATAAACCGGCCCGCCCGGCGTCCTGAACGAATCAGGCCATCGGGCGGGCTGCGCGGCCTATATTACTTCGTGATCGTGCTGACAACCCCTGAACCGACAGTACGGCCACCTTCGCGAATAGCAAAGCGCAGGCCCTGCTCCATCGCGATCGGCGCAATCAACTTGACGCTGATCGTTACATTGTCGCCAGGCATAACCATCTCGGTGCCCTCGGGAAGGATCACCTCGCCGGTCACGTCAGTGGTGCGGAAGTAGAATTGCGGACGGTAGTTCGCAAAGAACGGTGTGTGACGGCCGCCCTCATCCTTCGACAGGACGTATATTTCAGCAGCGAAATCGGTGTGCGGCGTAACCGAACCGGGCTTCGCCAGAACCTGGCCACGCTCGACTTCTTCACGACCGACGCCGCGGATCAGCGCACCGATATTGTCGCCCGCACGACCTTCGTCGAGCAGCTTGCGGAACATTTCAACGCCGGTAACGGTCGTCTTCTTGGTATCCTTGATACCAACGATTTCGACTTCTTCACCAACCTTGACGATGCCGGTTTCGACACGACCGGTCACAACGGTACCACGACCGGAGATCGAGAACACGTCCTCGACGGGCATCAGGAACGGCTTGTCGACCGGACGCTCAGGCTGCGGGATCGCCGTGTCGACAGCATCCATCAGGGCAACGATCGAGTCCTTGCCGATATTGTCGTCACGGCCTTCAAGTGCGGCAAGCGCGGAACCCTTGACGACGGGGATGTTGTCGCCGTCAAAACCATAGCTGGAGAGCAACTCGCGGATTTCCATTTCGACGAGCTCGAGGATTTCCTCGTCATCGACCTGGTCGACCTTGTTCATGTAGACAACAAGGGCAGGAACGCCAACCTGACGGGCAAGCAGGATATGCTCGCGGGTCTGGGGCATCGGGCCATCAGCCGAGTTCACAACGAGGATCGCGCCATCCATCTGGGCAGCACCGGTGATCATGTTCTTCACATAGTCGGCGTGACCCGGGCAATCGACGTGCGCATAGTGACGCGCGCCGGTTTCGTACTCGACGTGCGCGGTCGAGATGGTGATACCACGCTCACGCTCTTCGGGGGCCTTGTCGATGTTTGCGAAATCGACAGCTTCACCGCCGTTGATTTCGGCCATGATCTTGGTGATCGCAGCGGTCAGCGTGGTCTTGCCGTGGTCGACGTGACCGATGGTGCCGATGTTGCAGTGCGGTTTCGTCCGCTCAAATTTAGCCTTTGCCATTTTTCAAACCTTCTTTTTCGATTTGGTATTTTGATCAGTTGGGACGACGCCTGCTGAATCAGGCGCCGCCCTTAAGCCTTAATTGCTTGTCAGGCAAGCTTCTCTTTGACTTCCGCCGCGACGTTCGCCGGGACTTCATCATAATGCGAGAATTGCATGCTGTACTGCGCGCGTCCTTGTGTAAACGAACGCAACTGGTTAACGTAGCCGAACATGTTCGCCAGCGGCACCATGGCCTCGACAACCTGGGCGTTACCGCGGCTGTCAGTACCCTGGATCATCCCGCGACGCGAATTCATATCGCCGATAACGTCGCCGATGAAGTCCTCCGGTGTTACCACCTCGACCTTCATGATCGGTTCGAGAAGCTTGATGCCAGCCTTTTGGGCCGCTTCACGCATCCCGGCACGACCGGCGATTTCGAAAGCCAGCGCCGACGAGTCGACGTCGTGATAGGCACCGTCATACAGTTCGATGTCGAAATCGATGATCGGAAAGCCGATGAGCGAGCCGCTTTCCGCGGTTTCGCGCATGCCCTTTTCGACGGCGGGAATATATTCCTTGGGAATGTTACCGCCCTTGATCGCGTCGGTGAAGGTGATACCCGAACCGCGTTCGCCCGGCGTCAGTTTGAACTTGATGCGGCCGAACTGGCCCGAACCACCCGACTGTTTCTTGTGGGTGTAATCGATATCCACCGGACGCGCGAGATATTCGCGGTAAGCCACTTGCGGCGCACCGACATTGGCTTCAACCTTGAATTCGCGCTTCATGCGATCGACGATGATGTCCAAGTGTAGCTCGCCCATGCCCTTGATGATCGTCTGACCCGACTCGTGATCGGTCGAAACGCGGAATGAGGGGTCCTCAGCCGAGAGGCGATTGAGCGCGACGCCCATCTTCTCCTGGTCCGCCTTGGTCTTGGGTTCGACCGACAGTTCGATAACCGGCTCGGGAAATTCCATCCGCTCGAGTATGATCGGCGAGCGTTCGGCGCACAGCGTATCCCCGGTGGTGGTTTCCTTCATACCGGCCAGCGCGATGATGTCGCCGGCAAATGCCTCGTCGACGTCCTTACGCTCATTGGCGTGCATTTCGAGCATGCGGCCAACCTTTTCCTTCTTGTCCTTCACCGAATTCAGATAGGTGCCCTTGTTGAGCGTACCCGAATAGATGCGGATGAAGGTCAGGCTGCCCACAAACGGGTCGTTCATGACCTTGAAGGCAAGTGCCGAGAATGGCGCTTCGTCGGCAGCGGGACGGCTGTCGGGCTCCAGCGTGTCCATGTGCACGCCCTGCACGTCTTCAATGTCCAATGGAGACGGCAGATAGTCCACAACTGCATCGAGCAAAGGTTGCACACCCTTGTTCTTGAAGGCCGAACCGCAGCATACGGGAACGAACGACTGGTTGAGCGTACCCTTGCGGATCAGACGCTTCATCGTCGCCACGTCAGGCTCATTACCTTCGAGATAGGCTTCCATCGCGTCATCGTCTTGCTCGACGATCAATTCGATCAGCTCGTTGCGGTATTTCGCGGCTTCGTCTTTCAGGTCGGCCGGGATGTCTTCGTAGAAGAATTCGGCACCGAGCGACTCATCTTTCCAGATAATCGCACGGTTTTCGACCAGATCGACCAGCCCGCGCAGATCGGCTTCCAAACCGATGGGAATGTAAAGCACAGCCGGCTTCGCACCCAGACGATCGATGATCGACTGAACACAATATTTGAAGTTCGCACCCGTCCGGTCGAGCTTGTTGATAAAGCACATCCGCGGAACCTTATACTTATCCGCCTGGCGCCACACGGTTTCGGATTGCGGCTCAACGCCAGCAACACCGTCGAAACAAGCAACCGCACCGTCAAGCACGCGTAGCGACCGCTCGACTTCGATGGTGAAATCGACGTGGCCGGGGGTATCGATGATGTTGATCCGGTGATCGTTCCAGAAACAGGTGGTCGCAGCCGACGTGATCGTGATCCCGCGCTCCTGCTCCTGCTCCATCCAGTCCATGGTGGCGGCGCCATCATGCACTTCGCCGATCTTGTACGACTTGCCGGTATAATAAAGGATACGCTCGGTGGTCGTGGTCTTGCCGGCGTCGATATGCGCCATGATACCGATATTGCGATATTTTTCCAACGGATGGCTGCGTGCCATGATCTTCACTCCAGTGGGTGGCCATTATGACCAGATAAATTCCTACACTCCATTCACCCTAAGAAGGTGCTGACCCCGGACTTGATCCGGGGGAAGTGCCGTATCGAAGGGCCCTTCGATACGCTCCTCTGCCTTCGGCTTCGGAGCTACTCAGGGCGAACGGTGAGGAGGAATATCCCCCCTCACCTTTAAGGTTTACCAGCGATAATGCGCAAAGGCGCGGTTTGCTTCCGCCATGCGGTGCGTGTCTTCGCGCTTCTTGACCGCGTTGCCACGGTTGTTCGAAGCATCAAGCAGCTCACCCGACAAACGCGCCGCCATAGTGGTCTCGCTGCGGTTGCGCGCCGCCGAAATCAGCCAGCGAATAGCCAGTGCCTGAGCACGTTCCGGGCGGACTTCACAGGGGACCTGATAGGTAGCCCCACCGACGCGGCGGCTGCGGACTTCGATGCCGGGTTTTACATTGTTCAGCGCATCGTGGAAGAGCTGGATCGGATCCTTCTTTGCACGCGACTCAACAGTTTCAAGCGCGCCATAGACGATACGCTCCGCAACCGACTTCTTACCATCAAGCATCAGGTTGTTCATGAATTTCGAAAGCACCATATCCCCGAATTTCGGATCGGGCAGGATGACGCGCTTTTCGGGACGACGACGACGTGACATTTCTCTATACTCCCAATCTTACTTAGGACGCTTCGCGCCATATTTGGAACGCGATTGCTTGCGATCCTTGACGCCCTGGGTATCAAGCACGCCGCGCAGGACATGATAACGAACACCGGGAAGGTCGCGCACACGGCCGCCGCGGATCAGCACAACGCTGTGCTCCTGCAGGTTATGGCCTTCGCCCGGGATGTAGGAAATGACTTCACGCTGGTTGGTCAGACGAATCTTGGCAACCTTGCGAAGCGCCGAGTTGGGCTTTTTCGGAGTCGTAGTGTAAACACGGGTGCAAACGCCGCGCTTTTGCGGGTTCTGCTCCATTGCAGGGACCTTCGACTTGGCCTTCTGCGGGGTCCGGCCCTTGC
>JBOFLS010000162.1:0-4388 GCA_051657985.1 Sphingorhabdus sp.
TCCATTTCCCATCGGTTTTCGCCGCATAGATCACGGTCATTTCCGAATCTTCAGGGCCAATCATATAATCGGGTTTGGCGGTCATGAAGCGCGGAGTCAGCGGTTCTGCGGCTTTCAATCGTTTATGGTCGGCTGCAAACTGGGCTGACAGCTCGTCCTGCGCTCCGGGTGCCACATATTTGGATACAGCCGTACGATTGCCTTTTTGCAGCGCTGCAACGAACGGCGTCGCAACCTTGCCGACCTCATCCGGAAGATCGATTACCGCAGGCTCGTTCCAAGAGCAGGCGGCCAGCAGAAACAGCATCAATAAGGGCAATTGTGCCCAAAACCCCATGCGTGTTGCCATGAATTTCTTCCCCTAATGATTCGATATTCGAATTCGATGTCGCTATCAGGCTGTTCATGACCGACTATAGCAATTTGATCCAGCCCGATAGCGGGCAAGCTGCCACAGAAATCGAAATTATTGCCAAAGACGAATTCGACGACTGGTTCGCGCGACAGCCGACCGCGATCCGCGCTGCCGCCACGGCCCAGAAATTCGATGGCGGGGTGGGCGATTTGGCGATCCTGCAAATGCCTGGCACCGATGCCTGGAAGGCGGTGCTCATCGTTAAGGACGTGGAAAAGCTCGAGCATTGGGCGCTTGCCAAAGCCGCTGAGGCTTTGCCTGAGGGAAGCTACCGGTTGGCCGGTGCGGAAACCGGCGAGGCCATGCTCGGATGGTTGCTGGGGCATTACCGGTTCGACGATTATCGCAGCGATCCTAAGCGAAAGGGGCCGCGCATCCTGCTTACTAGTGAACCAGCGCGGATCGAGAATGCCGTGCGGCAGGCAGCCGCAACCGCCCTGGTGCGCGATCTGGTGAACCGGCCAGCCGACGATCTGGGGCCTGCGGAGTTGGAGGTCGAGGCGGCGCGGCTGGCGAAGGCACATAAGGCGGTGTTGAACGTCATCAAAGGCGATGCGCTGGAAACCGGCTATCCGCTGATCCATGCCGTCGGCCGGGTGGCGACGCGCGATTATGCGCCGCGGTTGATCGAGCTGGAATGGGGCGACGAACGCCATCCACGCATCGCCGTTGTCGGCAAAGGCGTAGTGTTCGATTCGGGCGGGCTTTCGATGAAAAGCGCCGTTGGCATGCGTCTCATGAAAAAGGATATGGGCGGCGCGGCGCACGCCCTGGCGCTGGCTGATCTGATCATGCGGGCTGGGTTGCCGGTGCGGTTGCACTTGCTGGTAGCAGCCGTCGAGAATTGTGTGGCGGGCGGTGCTTTGCGACCGGGTGATATCGTCAAAAGCCGGGCGGGTATTCAGGTGGAGATCGATAACACCGATGCCGAGGGGCGGCTGATTTTGGCCGATGCGCTGACCAAAGCGGTGGAAGACAAGGCGGCGTTGATCGTTAATTTCGCGACATTGACCGGGGCTGCGCGCGTTGCTTTGGGGCCGGACCTTCCGGCCTTGTTCGCCAATGACGACGATCTGGCCAATGGCCTGCTCGAGGCTGCGAAGGCGGTGTCCGATCCGATCTGGCGCTTGCCCTTGTGGAAACCCTATGCCGACATGCTTGACAGCGATATCGCCGATACGATGAACAGCGGCGGCAGCTTTGCGGGCGCGATCACCGCAGCGCTGTTCATGGAAAAGTTCGTGCCTGACGAAATCCCTTGGGCGCATATCGATACCTATGCCTGGCGACCGACCGCCAAAGCGGGGCGACCCAAGGGCGGGGAGGCGCTGGGATTGCGCGCGGTGTATCGTTATTTGACGCAGAGTTATCCCGTCCGCTAAGGGCATTTCAACTTTTCTAAACCCGTTCGTGCTGAGTAGGTGCTGAACCCGCAGGGTGAAGTGCCGTATCCAAGCATCCTTCGATACGCTGTTTCAGCCGTTCGGCTTCAACAGCTACTCAGGACAAACGGTTTGGATGATCAGGGGTAAGGATAGATTTTTGGCAGATCAGCCATCACCACCACAACGGGCCACTTACAAGCTGAGCGGCCACAGCATCGAAGGCGACAAGCGCACCACGCCGATCCGCGGCGATCTCGCCGATATCAAGCTGGCGGGCAAACTCTTCGCGCCGCATTATGCCGTGCCGATGCTGCGCACGGGAATTGCGCCTGTTACCGAAATCCATGCCGAACCGCATTTAAGCTCGATGCCGGTAAGCGCGCTGATGCATGGCGAAGAGTTTGCCGTGCTCGATGTCGCGGGTGAGTGGGCCTGGGGCTATTGCCTGCATGACGATTATCTCGGCTATCTGCGCTTTGCCGATCTGGGCGACGATTTTACCGCAACGCATGTAGTGAGCACGCCTGCAACGCTGCTGGTGCTGCGCCCCGACATCAAGGCGCCGGTTCTGGCGCGCTACCCGATGGGGGCGCAGATCGTCTGCGGTGAGGTTAGCGAGTGCGGCAAGTTTCTGGCCTGCGAAGGCGGGTGGGTGCCGGCGATCCATCTGTCTGCCGTCGGTAAGGTCGAAGGCTCACCCGCCGATTTGGCAGAAAGCCTGATCGGTACGCCCTATAGCTGGGGCGGGCGCGGGGGCGATGCGATCGACTGTTCAGGGCTGGTGCAGCTGGTGTTCGGTCTGAAGGGCATCAAGGCACCGCGCGATGCCGATATGCAGCAGGCGTCGTTCGGCGAGGCTTTGGCTGAAGGGGAAGCGTTGCGGCGCGGGGATCTGGTTTTCTTCCCTGGCCATGTCGGAATCATGGCGGATGAAGAGCGGCTGATTCATGCCAATGCGGCGGCAATGGCGGTAAGTGTGGAGCCTTTGGCGGTGGCTGCGGCGCGCTTTGCAGAGCATAAGGTGCCGGTTTTGGCGCGAAAGCGCGTAAAGATTTGAATTTGCTACATTCACATGCAAACTGCCTTATCCGCATCGCGTGAAAGGTCACACAAAAGTCTCACCTGAACCGCTTCCGCGACAAAGCCTGCGCAACAAAATTTCCTACATGTCACCGACCCGGAATGTCAGGCGTCGGTCAAACTATTCATTGCCACACGCGGCTGTCAAAGAACGGTGGAACAATATAAGAACATTATGCAAATGTCAAGTCGGCATCGTTGGGGCTTTAATGTCGCGTGAACTGGGTTTATGCCACAATCCATGACCCATACCCTGTTCATCGACGGCGCAGCAGGCACCACCGGCCTCGAAATCGCCGATCGCTTATCAGGCCGAGCTGAGTTCAGCCAGATCATCCTGCCCGAAGACAAGCGCAAGGATGTGGCCGCCCGGCGCGAAGCCCTGAACGATGCGGATTTCGTGATCCTTTGCCTGCCCGATGATGCAGCGAAAGAGGCGGTTGCCATGACCACTTCTGCCACCACGCGCATCATCGATGCCTCGACCGCGCACCGCATCGATCCCAGTTGGGCTTACGGCTTCCCGGAATTCCGCAAGGGCCAGCATCAGCGCATTGCCGAAGCGCGACTGGTATCGAACCCCGGCTGCTACCCCACCGGTTTCCTGGCGCTTGTCGCGCCACTGGTTGCCGCCGGGCTGATCCCAAGCGACTGGCCCTATACCGTCAACGCGGTCTCCGGCTATTCGGGTGGCGGCAAGGCGCTGATCGAGCGGTTCGAGGGCGGGGAGGGTACGGACATCGGCTTTCGCACCTACGGCCTCGATCTCGATCACAAACATGTGCCGGAGATGCGCACGCATGCCGGCCTCGCGCTTTCCCCCATCTTCTCGCCCGCAGTGGTAAAGGCCTTTCGCGGCATGATGGTGGAGGTGCCGCTGCCCATCGCGGTCATGCCCGGCAGCGACAGCCCCGATGAAATGCGCGAAGCCCTCACCGCGCATTATGCGGGATCGCCACTGGTCACCGTCCACGCCGAAATGGCCCCGTCCGAACTGCTGATCCTCAACACGCAGGAGCCATCCGACCGGCTGGACCTCTATGTCATGGGCAGCCCCAAAGGCGATCAGGTGCGGTTGATGGCGATGCTCGACAATCTGGGCAAGGGTGCCAGCGGGGCCGCTGTGCAGAATTTGAACATCATGGCCGGGCTGGATGAGGTGAGTGGGTTGCGGTTGTAGGGCAAAATCTGCCTTCACCATGACGTCACCCTGAACTTGTTTCACCTTGCGGTGACTTCGTTCCAGGGTCCATTTCGCCTCTCTACCCTTCGGCTTGCGTGGCACGATGGATGCTGAAACAAGTTCAGCATGACAGCGAGAACGAGAACCGAATCTCTTAACCCCCACTTCGTCATTCCCGCGAAGGCGGGGGGGGTATAGTGATAGCGCCGATTGTGTGCGTCAATGACCACACTTGCAACAAGTTGTATCAGTTACCGGTCTTGTGAGGTTTAAAATACGATCTTATCATTGGCTTCGCTGCGAGGCTGCTGGTTCATTTGCACTT
>JBOFLS010000163.1:0-3259 GCA_051657985.1 Sphingorhabdus sp.
TCGAGTGCTGCTTCTCAAAGCTCAAGCAGTTCCGCCGGGTTGCAACACGGTTCGAAAAAACCGCACAAAACTACCTTGCAGTCGTCACACTCGCCGCAACCGTCCTATGGCTCAGGTAACTGTCCACACTGCCTAGAGCATTGGACGAAAAATATGAAACGCTTCCGTTTCCGTTCGTGTCGAGCCCTTCGACTGGCTGGCAAGCCAGCCGCTCAGGATAAACTTCGGGGCAAAGCCCCAAAGTTTATCCTGAGCCTGTCGAAGGGCTCGAGGCGAACAGTGAGGGGATGCAAGCCGACATCTTGCCCGTGCGGTCAACTTTAGCTTGGCCTTTTAAGTTTAGCGTCTTGATAAAAACCATATGTTGGAATGTTGCTAATGCTCACGTCCTGCAAGCCACAAGGTTTGTGTCAAAGGCTCCACCAGATAAGACAAAGCCGTACGTTTTCTGAGAGGTATCATCACTTCTGCCGGCAAGCCTGCGCGAAGACCCGTATCGCCGCGCACTTGGACGATTTTGGCCAGTTCCGCCGGTGAGACAACCACCTCGATCTTGAAAAAACGCTCGCCGGTGCGCGGATCTTCAAACCCGTCGGCCGAGACTTTCGATATCTTCCCTTTCAAGATGGGTAGATTGCGCTGCTGCAGGGCAGAAAAGCGAACTTGCGTTTCCATGCCGACATAGAGGTCGTCGGCATCGGTGGGCGAAATTTTGCCGTCGACCACAAGCGCGCGGTTTTGCGGTACGATTTCCATCATTTTTTCACCCGGCGATACCACACCACCGACGGTAAAGACCGATAGCCCAACAACGCGGCCGGCAGCGGGCGCACGGACGGTAGACCGTTTCAGCTGTTCGCGCGCTGCGGTCAGTTTCGGTTGCAGTTCGGCCAACCTGATCTGCGTTTGACGCAATTCGGTGGCAACGCCTTCCGCCATCTGTTTTTCGAGTGAAAGGATCTGCATCCGTGCTTCACCCGCTGCCTGCTGCGTTCGTGCGATATCGGCCTCGTAGGAACCGAAATCGCCTTCGAGCTGAGCGGCATTGCGTTCGATCGCGCGGACGCGGTTCATCGAAACGAAACCCCGATCAATCAGGCTGCGCAGGCCATCCAATTCCTGCGCGATCAATTCCCGCTGCCGCCGGTTGGAGCTAATTTGCGACCTGACACCGCTGATCTGCTGACCATGTTGCGCTATCCGCTGACTGAGAACGCCGCGTTCGGCTGCGAGCGAACTGCGTCGTGCCTCGAAAAGCAGCCGCTGTCCCTGCAGTGCATCGAGCGCCAGAGCCTCATCCTCGGCGGAGAGATTTTGGAATTCTTCCGGTTCGGCAAGCCTTGCATGACGATCGCGCTCTGCCAGCAGCCGTGCCCTGAGGGCCAGCAGAGCGATCACCTCGCCCGACAGACTGCGTTCGGTAGCGACAACTTCGGACGCAGAAACTTCGACAAGAGGCTGGTCCTTTTCAACCATCTGGCCTTCGACGACATCCAGCCTGGTCAATATACCGCCTTCGCGATGCTGCACCGCCTGCCGGTTGCCCGAAACCGCAACCGTACCCGTGGCGATTGCCCCTGCATCGAGCGGAACGAACGCCGCCCATCCAAGCACCCCGATGAAGAAAAGACCTGCAATAATCGCTCCGGTCCGGACTGCGGGTATAGATGAATCATCGTACCGGTCCTCATCTTCCGAATTGGACAGCTGGCCAAAATCGGGATTTGGCGACATTTCGTTCATTTTGCAGCCCCTTTTCTTATCGGCACTATGGCGGGTCCGGCCCCGACTCCCGCTTCACGCAAAGTCTGCAATACGTCCTCGCGTGATCCATATTGCGCCACCGCGCCGTCCTGCAGCACCAAAAGCTTATCAACTTTCGCCAGGATGGCAGCACGGTGGGCGACGATCATGATCGCCGCCCCCCGCTCCTTTGCAGCGGATAGAGCATTGGATAACGACGCCTCACCCATAGCATCCAGCGCCGCATTGGGCTCGTCGAGGACCAAGATGACCGGTTCATCATAGAAAGCGCGCGCCAGAGCGACCCGCTGCGCTTGTCCTGCCGAGAGTTGATGCCCTGCCTCCCCCAGCAGCGTATCGTATCCGCTTGGGAATTGCAGGATCATTTCATGTACGCCCGCATTTTTGGCGGCTTTTATAACCTCACGGTCGACCAGCCGCCGAGGTGTACCGCCGGCTTCGGCAAAGCGCGAAATATTCTCGCCGATCGTACCGGGTAGCAGTGCGCAATCTTGTGGTAGATAGCCGATATGCGCCGCGATCGTTTCAGGATCCCAGTCGCTGAAGTTTGCACCGTCGATCCTGATTTCGCCAAGGTCGGGGGCTACTGCACCCGCCACAATCCGTGCCAGCGTCGATTTACCGGCCCCTGAAGGACCGATGACCCCAAGCACCTCACCAGGCTTCAAATCGAAGGAGACGTTCTTCAAAAGGATTGCCGTCCCCTCGGGGCTTTTGGCGACCAAATGCGCTGCTTCCAGATGGCCTTCAGGATCTGGCAATGCCGTTCGCGCTGTGGTTGCAGGGCTATCATCCGTCAGCAGGTCATCAAGCGTTTGCACAGCCAGACGCGCCTGTAACAATGTGGGCCAGGCACCAACCACTTGCTCGATCGGCGAGAGCGCGCGGCTTAGCAGCACCGATGCCGCCATGATGGCACCTACCGAAATCTGCCCGTTAACCGCGAGCCAGGCACCAACCCCAAGCGCCAAAGACTGCATGAACATGCGGACGAATTTGACCATCGCATTATATCGTCCGCTGATTGCCTGATAGTCCGAAGTTGCTTCAAGCCCGGTCTGCCGTTCATCGATCTGACGCGAAACCAGCGCGCGGCGCA
Organism: Sphingorhabdus sp.; assembly: GCA_051657985.1. Classification (GTDB taxonomy): domain Bacteria; phylum Pseudomonadota; class Alphaproteobacteria; order Sphingomonadales; family Sphingomonadaceae; genus Sphingorhabdus_B. Next base: position 2,864 of record JBOFLS010000163.1, read on the forward strand.
TTCCCAAGGCGCGGATCAGGTCGGCGTTTTTCAGCGCCGCTTCATGCGCGATTGCGGCCGCAGCATTGGCCGCATGCGCCTCTCGCGATTTGGCTTTGGTACGGCGTTCGTTGAGTATCGCCAGCAGGATCAAAATACCCGCACCGCCCAGGACCACTAGCCCCAACAGGGGGTGGATCATCGCAGCGACACAGAAATAGAGCGGTGTCCACGGCATATCGAACAATGCGGTTGCCGCAGGGCCGCTGATGGCCATGCGCAGGGTATCGAATTCACGCATGGCCTGCCGCGTGGTCGGATCGCCGCTCTTTACCCTCGAACGCGACATCAACCGGTCCAGGATCTGTGCCGACATCAACCGGTTCATCCGCAGCGCCGCGCGCATCATCAACCGCG
>JBOFLS010000164.1:0-25016 GCA_051657985.1 Sphingorhabdus sp.
GAATTGATCAAACGTGTATAGCTGTTCCATCCTACCGCCGCTGTAATCACCACTGTCCGCGCTGCGCATCCAGATAACGGCGCACGCGCATCAGATCGGTAATCTGCCCATTAAGCATTACTGCCAGCGCCGACCGACCCTCAAAGGCGGCATTGGGCATATGTATCCATCGATAACCACGATCCGGATCTTCGAATAGAAGGCGCAGCGCCTTGTGAATACCCAGAAGGTTGGACATCCGGGCAACCAGATCGACTCCGGCCCGCCCCAGATGGCCCGCCTTCCAGCGTTGAAAGGTCCGTGGCGAAAGATCGCCAAGCAGCACCGACGCTTCGGCATCGGTAATATTCCAATTTTCAAACAAACGGATCATTGCACGCTGCATTGCCTGTATTTCGACATTGCTTGCTGAAACGGCGTCATTGTCAGTCACTGGCGGCAATGGCACAAAACCGCGAGAGGAAGCAGGCATTTCACGCAATAACATATCTACTACTCCGTCATTTGTCATTTATATAAAATATATTCGCCAAATGTCAATGCCCTCTTGCCTCTTTTCCATCATTCGCTAACGGCCTGCTGCATGACAGCGTATAAATACGGTGATCCAACCACGCTCAATCGTCTTTATGGCCGATCGAAGGGAAAGAAGCTGCGTGCGCATCAACAGGATCTCATCGATACGCTGCTGCCGCAAATTGTCGTACCGGCAGAGGGGATAGTGACCGCAGCAAGACTGTTTGACGAAGACCGCCACCTGCATTTCGAAATCGGCTTTGGCGGTGGCGAGCATCTGGCCTTTCGCGCCAACATGCTGCCCGATCACGGCTTTATCGGCTGCGAGCCGTTTGAGAATGGTGTGGCGCAAGCGTTGACCCATGTGAAAAATTACGAAGGACTGGGGCCGCTTGCCAATATCCGCCTGCATATGGGCGATGCGCTTGAGGTGCTGGCACGCATACCCGACGGCGCATTGAGCTTCGTCTATCTGCTTCACCCCGATCCCTGGCCCAAGGCACGGCATGCCAAAAGGCGGATGATGAACGACGGACCGGTCGATATGATCGCATCGAAGCTGAAACCCGGCGGCGAATTCCGCTTCGGCACAGATCATCCCATTTACCTGCGCCACGCGCTGATGACGATGCAGAGGCACCGCGATCAATTCGCTTGGCTGTGTAATGGCGCGCAGGATTTTCTAAGACGCCCCGGCGGTTGGCCTGAAACACGCTATGAGACTAAGGCCCGCAAGGTGTACGGACACGAAGTCTGGTATTTTCGCTATCAGCGGAAATAAGGTTCAGCGGGGAACGCTTACCTCAACCTTTTCCACCCATTCGGGGAAGAAGCACGGTGCGCGCTTCGACCAACCGGGCGCAGTTGCGACCGCTTCGCTGATCGACTGGAGCAATTTCTTTCGCCGTTCAGGCTGCAGATGCGGCATTGAAGCGGCCGCACAGAACGCAGCCGGCAACCAGGGCCGTGCCTCGGGCCCAACCAACCGTTCATATAAGAAACGGTAATCGGCGAAGCCGGCAATTCGGCCCTGTCCTAAATCGAACGCCGAAACCGAAACCAGTGCCGCCATAAAGCTTTCCGCTTCCTCAATTCCACTGGTATCGGGAATAAGCGAACGGATTTCGGGAAGCCGGTCGTAGAAACGATATTGTGCCTTTATGCTGGCCGCTTCGACCACGTCGCGTGACCATGTCTCAACCGCGTCCTTGCGATCGAAGGCGACATCGAGTGAACGACGGATATAACGCTGGCTAGCTGCTGGAAAAACAGCAAATTCCTTGATTTCTGCCAAGGTTAACAGCCCTGGCGCACTACCGATGCTATCGTTCTTCATCTTGGCCCCCTTACATCTGCCATATAGTGAAATTGCCATGAAAATGGTTACCGCTATGTTAACGATTGGCTGGTCAGGCAAAAATTTTTGCTACAGTTCGACCAAGCTTGATCGATCTTCGATCAAGAGCGGCGATGGGGGGCGCATAAGATACTGTTTTCGCTTAATAGGGGTTATGAGAGCAAGCATCGAAGGACAGCGTCCCTTAGTCGGTCATCAACTGGCCTTTCTAACAATCATCGGTTTTTGGGTGCTGAATTCGGTGATCGTATCGCTGCGTGCATCAATTCTCGAATTTCCGGCTCAAGACGAACTGGCCATGCGGCGTATAGCGGTGACGCTTGTCGGCATCGCGCTGACCTGGCTGCTCTATCTAGTCTTACGCGCTTTCGACAGGCAACGATTGAGTGTGAAGTTTACCGTAGCGGCCATAGGCGCTCTTCCGGTCGCAGCAGCAATCGCATGGGTCAATTACTATGTCTTCTACCTGTATGATGTTCAGGGTTATTTCGATGACTCACTGTTGCAGGATCATATAAGGGAAGTACGCGAGTCGGTTGGCAATGCGCCTTGGCCGGAAATCGTCGATAACGCCATCGTCCGCTACTTTTCAATTCTGGCTTGGGCGGCAATGTATCTGGCAATCGGCTACGCCCGTGAAATTCGCGAGGCGGAGCGCACTGCATCGCGCTATGCGCAGGCGGCACAGGATGCAGAATTGCGTTCGTTGCGTTATCAGGTAAATCCGCATTTCCTCTTCAATACGCTCAATTCGCTCTCCAGTCTGGTTATCAAGGGCGATAAGGATAAGGCAGAGGCGATGATTCAAAATCTTTCAACCTTCTATCGCACCAGCCTATCGAGCGATCCACTGGAAGAAGTAACATTGGCTGAAGAAGTCGAGCTACAAAAGCAGTATCTGGAGATCGAGATGGTTCGCTTTCCTGAAAGACTACGTACCGAAATTGCAATCCCACCCGAATTGCAGGATGAACGCGTTCCTGCGCTGATCCTGCAACCCCTGGTTGAAAACGCTATTAAATATGGCGTATCGCGTACCGTACGCCCAGTAACCGTGCGTATCTCTGCTGAGCGGGAGGAGGGATGGATGATCTTGCGTGTGCATGATGATGCCGAAGCCACACCCAAAATCGATGGCGGCATTATAAACAGCAGCAGTGGTATCGGGCTTGCCAATGTGCGCGATCGCCTGGAAGCGCGTTATGGTTCCGCTGCCAAACTTATTGCCGGCCAACATCCTAAAGGCGGCTTCGAGGCCCGTATCGAAATCCCCATAGAAGCCGTAGATCTGCTGTCATGACCGGCCTGCGCACCATAATCGTCGATGATGAACCCTTAGCGGTGGAACGGCTGCAAATTCTCTGCGCTGCCGAGCGCGATATTGATTTGGTGGGCACGGCAGGGGATGGAGCGGCCGCGTTGCGTCTCGCCCAGTCTCTTTTGCCCGATCTCATATTGCTTGATATCGGTATGCCCAAAATGGACGGTATCAGCGTCGCGCGTGCAGTGGCGTTGATGGAAAAAAAGCCGGCAATCATTTTCATTACCGCCTTCGATAACTTCGCAGTCGAAGCGTTCGACCTAGATGTAATCGACTATATGCTGAAACCTGTTGCGGCCGAACGCTTGTCGCGCGCCATTGCCCGCGCAGTTGCAGGGCGGCACGAAAAGACAGCACCGGCCGAAGCTGCGCCCTTGGCATCTTTAGCATCTCTACCCAATACTGATTCAGCTTATGCCAACGAATTCTGGGTATCGCACCGTTCCGAACTAATTCGCATAGCCGCACCGGATATCGAACGGGTCGAGGCGGAACGCGATTATATGCGCTTGCATACTGGCGGGCGGAGCTACCTTCTCCATCAGACCATCTCGACACTTGAGCAAAAGCTCGATCCAGCACGCTTTCAGCGCATACACCGTAGCCATATTGTGCGCCACGATCTTATCGCCGGCCTGCGCCATGAAGGTGGCGGAGTATGGCACGCGCTATTGCGCAACGGCCAATCCATGCGCATCGGACGCAAATATCTGGCTGATGTAAAAAAGCTGGCGGGAAAGTAGCGAAAAAATCCACTATCCCGCCGCTGTTGATTGTGTCCGTCAGTCTAAGGCCACCTTCACATTGTTGCCGTTACGGGCGATCACTTGCGCTGCCTTGCGCATCGCCGTGGTTCGCGCCCGAACTGCGCAACGCTGCTCATCTATACGGTCCGCAGCACTTTTTGTTGAAGGAAACGCGCAAACACTGCGAACGGCATTGTTGACACGTTCCTTGAATTTTGCCTGTCCGGCCTGCGTGGAAAGATCAAGATCGGAATATTCGACTTTGCGATGCCGCTCGGCTGCCGATGCGGTAACTGAAGTCAATCCTGTCGCAACAAATGCAGCGCAAATTGAAACAAAGTGCTTTCTTGCCATATCAAGGCTCCTAGTCATTCAGGGCCTCTTTGTATTACGGGCCCTTGGGAGAGGGGTGCAGGCCGGGGGTCTGATGCTGGGGAGCTATAGAAACCGGCCTGCTCAATCGATATGGGCGGGCTCGACATAGCATTCATCTTCGCTTCGACCGGCATGTTGCATTAGTTTACAAACCGACCAACGACGCGACAAAGGCATGGATAAGGACGACGAATGACAATAGGAAGTCGTTCATCGTTCGACCAATGACTACAAATGTAGATTATGTGCGAATCAGATCAGTCCTGCAAGCGGGCTGGAAGGATCGGCATACATCCGCCGTCCCATACGCCCCGCTAGATAGGCTTCGCGTCCAGCCTTAACGGCAAGCTTCATTGCGGATGCCATACGCACAGGATCTTTGGCTTCAGCAATGGCGGTATTCATCAATATACCATCACAGCCCAGTTCCATGCCGACTGCCGCATCGGATGCCGTACCGACACCCGCGTCGACCAACACCGGCACTTTCGCTCCTTCCACAATCAAGCGGATCGTCACTTTGTTCTGAATGCCAAGGCCGGAGCCGATCGGTGCGCCCAGGGGCATCACTGCAACTGCTCCCGCATCTTCGAGCTGCTTTGCTGCGATTGGATCGTCGACACAATAAACCATTGGAAGAAAGCCTTCCCTTGCCAGAACTTCGGTCGCTCGAATTGTTTCGACCATATTGGGGTAAAGCGTTTTCGCTTCGCCCAACACTTCCAGCTTTACCAGATCCCATCCGCCGGCTTCGCGTGCGAGCCGCAAGGTTCGAATTGCATCTTCTGCGGTAAAACAACCTGCGGTGTTAGGTAGATAGGTGTACTTCGCCGGATCGATGAAGTCGGTCAGCATGGGTGCCTTAGGATCGGATACATTTACCCGGCGAACCGCAACGGTGATAATCTCTGCACCCGAAGCGATCAAGGCTGCGGCATTCTGCTCGAAATCTTTATATTTTCCCGTACCCACGATAAGGCGCGAGGTGAAAGTGCGACCGGCAACGGTCCAGCTGTCATTAATAGTCATAGATACGCGCCCTAGCCGCCGCCAACGAAGTGGACAATCTCAAGCTGATCGCCATCGGCAAGCATCACATCGGCAAGCGCCGAACGCGGTACGATTTCCAGATTGCGTTCGACAGCTACCTTTCCAAGCTCAAGCCCAAGCTCTCGAACAAGATCGGCAATAGACATGCCTGCTAAGGCACGATGCCGTTCGCCATTGAGAGTAATCGACAAACTGGCAATGGTATCGGCGCTAGGTATCATTTCCATCTCGCTTTCTGCTTATCCTCCATATAGGAAACCGCCTTGGCTTAAGACAAGCGTTTCGACAGGAAAATGACATGCCCACTAAACCGCTGGTCTATGTTCTCAATGGCCCCAACCTCAATCTGCTCGGAATGCGAGAGCCGGAGATATATGGTATCGATACCCTTGACGATATCGCTGGGCGGCTTGACGATCAAGCGCAGCTATTGGATCTGGAGATCGACTTTCGTCAATCGAACCATGAAGGTCATTTGATCGACTGGCTGCACGAGGCTCAGGCGGAAGGAGCGAAAGCGGTATTGTTGAATGCTGGGGCTTATACCCATAGTTCGATTGCCCTTCTGGATGCTATTAAGTCGATCAAGGTGCCTGTCATCGAAGTTCATCTTTCCGATCCAAAAAAACGTGAGGAATTTCGTCATATCAGCTATGTCGGCATGGCGGCGCACTCTTGTATCGCCGGGCATGGTGCAAAAAGCTATGAACTGGCGCTGGACGTGGCGGCACGTCTCTGACAATAGCGCCTGTTACATCAGGGTCTCAGGAGTCAAATCATGAACGGCAAAACCGGCGGGATGCATGTCGATACCAAATTGGTACGCGAACTGGCGGAGTTGTTGAACGATACGGGACTCAGCGAGATCGAGGTTGAGGACGGTGACCGCAAGATCAAGGTTGCGCGCATGATCAATGCGGTTGCGACATCTCCGGTTACAATCGCGGCACCTGCGGGTTCCAGCGCAGCTGCTCCATCGCCGCTTGCCGAGGCCGCCGCGCCCCTAGTATCGGTCAACGCCATAAAATCACCAATGGTGGGTACCGCCTATCTTTCTCCTGAACCGGGTGCGCCCCCCTTTGTAAATATAGGCGACAAAGTCTCCGCCGGCGATACGTTGCTAATCGTCGAAGCCATGAAAGTGATGAATCCAATTACCGCTGCCAGCGGCGGTACCGTCAAATCGATTTTCGTCGAAAGCGGCCAGCCAATCGAATTCGACCAGCCTTTGATGGTCATCGAGTAAAATTCATGGGCATTGAGAAAATCCTAATCGCCAATCGCGGCGAAATCGCGCTTCGCATTCACCGTGCCGCGCATGAAATGGGAATAAAGACCGTGGCCGTGCATTCGACCGCCGATGCGGAGGCGATGCACGTTCGCCTGGCTGACGAAGCGATTTGCATAGGCCCCCCTGCCACCAAAGACAGCTATCTGAATATCCCGGCGATCATTTCCGCCGCTGAAATCAGTCAGGCTGATGCAATCCACCCCGGCTACGGTTTTCTTTCGGAAAACGCCCAATTCGCTGAAATCGTCGAGCGTCACGACATCGCCTTCATTGGTCCCAAGCCCGAACATATCCGGACGATGGGTGACAAGGTGATGGCGAAAAAGACAGCGGGCGACCTTGGGCTACCGCTGGTCCCGGGATCGTCGGGCGCCGTCTCTGAGATCGTAGAGGCAAAACGGATCGCTGCGGAAGTTGGCTATCCGGTGATCATCAAGGCAGCCTCAGGCGGCGGCGGGCGCGGTATGAAGGTATGCAATAGCGCCAACGACCTTGAAACGTTGATGCAGCAAGCGGGCAGCGAAGCCAAGGCCGCGTTCGGCGATGCAACCGTCTATATCGAGAAATATCTCGGCAATCCGCGCCATATCGAGTTCCAGATTTTCGGCGATGGGGCAGGCCAAGCCATCCATCTGGGCGAGCGCGACTGTTCGCTGCAGCGTCGCCATCAAAAGGTGCTGGAGGAAGCCCCCTCCCCCGTCATCACTCCGCAAGAGCGCGCCCGGATGGGCGGGATTGTTTCGAAAGCAATGGGCGATATGGGCTATCGCGGAGCAGGCACGATAGAGTTCCTGTGGGAAAATGGCGAATTCTATTTCATAGAGATGAACACCCGTATCCAGGTTGAGCATCCCGTTACCGAAATGATTACCGGTTTCGATCTGGTGCGCGAACAGATCCGCGTTGCCGAGGGACGGGGACTTTCGGTCACCCAAGACATGCTTGAGTTTCGAGGGCATTCGATCGAATGTCGTATCAACGCCGAAGATGCGCGTACTTTCGTACCCTCTCCCGGCGAAGTAAAATACTATCATCCCGCAGGCGGTATGCATGTCCGCGTCGATAGCGGGCTTTACGCCGGATATCGTATTCCACCCTATTACGACTCGATGGTTGCCAAGCTGATCACCTATGGCCGTACACGCGAAAGCTGCATGATGCGGATGCGCCGCGCGCTTGAGGAAATGGTGATCGACGGGGTGAAGACTAACATTCCACTGCATCAGGAATTGCTGCGCGACGCCGATGTTATCGATGGCAATTACACGATCAAATGGCTGGAAGAATGGCTGACGCGGAAGGAAGATTGAAATTTTCCAGGCGTGCGGCGATGGCTTCCATCGCAATTGCGCCCCTGCTTTCCTGTCAAGAGCCAGTTCAGCAACCGTCCAAGGTACAATCGCGTTTCAAGCCTGCAGCTCTTCACCCGAGCGGCTTGGTCGAGCTCACACAGCTGGATCCGAGCATCCGCCTGAACATCCGTTACGCCACCCCGAACAACTTCACCGGCCGACAACTATACAAGCAACCCCGTGCCTTTCTGATTCGCCCAGCCGCTGAAGCTCTGGTCCGGGCGCATAGGGCAGCAATAGGCGAAGGCTTTGGCCTGACAATCTTTGACGCTTATCGCCCCTGGGCAGTCACCAAGGCCTTATGGGATGCAACGCCGCCGGGGCCCAAACGCAACTATGTCGCCAATCCGAAAAAAGGATCGCGGCATAATCGTGGCTGTGCAGTCGACCTGACGCTGCACGACCTCAAGACTGGTGAACAGGTGGCAATGCCGAGCGAATATGACGAATTCAGCAAACGCGCGCATCGCAGTTTTACGGGCGCATCGACCGAAGCCCTAGCCAATCGCGAACGGCTGGAGTGGCTGATGGAGGCGCAACGTTTTCGCGGCATGTCGAACGAATGGTGGCATTTCGATTTTATCGGATGGGAGGATTTTCCTATCCTCGATATCGCCTTCGAAGATCTGACTTAACCCAAATCGTTCATCTAAACCGGACCTTTCCTGAATATTAAAACTTTATTCAGCCTTTCGACAGCCTGCATCCACAATAATGCAAGTGTCAAAGGGGGCATCTCGCCACTCCGTTTATAAGGACCAGCGATGAGAAAATTTTTGTTAGCCGGTATTGCCACTGCAATCACCTTGGCACCGGGGGCGCAAGCCATGGAGGTTATGCAAGGCGGTGCTGTTATACAGCAGTCGTCTGATTTCCAACGTGATGAGGGTCGTCAAGGCTGGGGCCGTGGGCAAGAGCGTACCCAGCCCGAACAGCGTCAAGATGAGGGTGAACGCAGCTGGCGGCGTGGCGGCGAGCAACGGCGCGGCAATGACAACCGAGGCGGTTGGCGCAATCGGCCTAATCCCGAACCGCAGTCTGACACACCCCGGCCTGAAAGGCCGCGCTGGGAAGGTCGGACCCGCGATGATCAGGATTGGCGTCAACGCGATCGTGACAATCGCGGATCGGTAGAGCCTGGCTGGGAACGCCGCGATGATGGCCGCAATTATGAAGACAGCCGTCGCGACGATAGGCGTTGGAACGACAGGGACGACAACCGTCGCTGGGAAGGTCGCCGTGATGATTATCGAAACGATGACCGCCGATGGGAAGGCGACCGCAATGACGATCGGCGTTGGGGCAATAATCGTGGCTATGACCGCCGTGACGATAGCCATCGCTGGAATCGCGGCTGGCGCAACGATCGTCGCTACGATTGGCGCGGGCACCGCCACCGTTACGGCAATGCCTATCGCCATGGCCGCTATCAGGCACCCGATCGCTATCACAGCTATCGTCGGTTCAATGTCGGAATCTATATAGGACGCCCCTTTTATTCGAACCGTTACTGGATCAACGACCCTTGGCAATATCGCCTGCCGGAGGCTTACGGCCCTTATCGCTGGGTGCGCTATTATGACGATGTGCTGCTGATCGACCTGCGCAACGGCTACGTCGTCGACGTTATTCACGGTTTCTTCTGGTAATCCTGATCCCTCCAGAAGAACGGCCCGGGGAACACCTTCCTCCCCGGGCCTATTTTTTTGCTTGAATGGCGTTCGGAGCTCCCGCAGGATCATGTTAAGTCCAGGGAGAAAGATATGATCCGTTCGTTATTGCTGGCCGCCACCGCCATTATAGTATTTACCCAACCCGCATTTGCCGAAAGCAAGATAATTCTGGCTGGCAATCTGATTGCGGATCCGGCGCAAGGCGCAACTGGACCGGCCACCATCACCGTAACGGATGGACGCATCGTCAGGGTCGATAAAGGTTTGAACCGCCCTACAGACGGCACCGCCTTCATCGACCTTTCAACCAAGACCGTGCTTCCGGGCTTGATCGACTTGCATGTCCACCTGACCAGCGATCCCGGTGGGGATTATCGTAACGAGGCGGTGGATAGCGACGAATGGGCGACGGTCATTGGGGCAAAAAACGCGGCGCTCACGCTCAATGCCGGGTTCACGACCGTGCGCGAGGCTGGTTCTGCGCAGAACACAGCCTATGCTTTGCGTCGCGGCACTGCCGAAGGTGTCGTTTGGGGGCCACGGATCGTTGCTGCAGGTCCTGCATTGTCGATCGTCGGCGGCCATGCCGACGTTAGCGGCTTTCGTCCAGAAGTACTGATCGCCATGGATACCGGTTACACCTGCACCGGCGCGACCGAATGCGCCGAGAAAGTACGCAAAGCATCGAAAATGGGTGCCGACGTCATCAAGATTACCGCGACTGGCGGCGTATTGTCGCAACAGGGCCGCGGGCTGGAGGCGCATTTCAACAATGACGAACTGAAAGCGATCGCCGATACCGCGCACTCGCTTGGCTTGAAGGTCATGGCGCATGCCCATGGTGCGCGCGGGATCGAAGCTTCGGCAGCGGCGGGGATCGATACGGTCGACCATGCCACCTTTGCTGACGATGCCGCGCTGAAGGTAATGAAAGCCAAAGGTACCGTTTTAGTGCCGACGTTGATGGCGCTGGAGGGTGTGCGTGCCCGACTGGGCAAGGGTATCTATACGCCAACGGTCGAGGTCAAGGCACGCCAGGCGCTTGAGGCTGCGGGGCGCCAGGTGACTAGATCAAAAGCGGCTGGCGTAACGGTCGCATTCGGCACCGATGCCGGGGTTTTCGAACATGGCACCAATGCGGGCGAGTTCGCATTGCTTGTCAAATATGGCCTGACCCCTGCTGAAGCCGTGGCCAGCGCGACCATAGTTGCGGCAAAGACGCTGGGTTTGGAAAATGAGATCGGCCGTATTGCACCGGGCTACTCGGCGGATCTGATCGCGGTCGACGGTAATCCGCTGGCTGATGTGCGGGTGCTGGAAAAGGTCGATTGGGTGATGGTAAGAGGACGTACGAATCGCCCTTAAACAAGGTAAACCCAATGTCTGCGGAACTTGAAGCCCCGACTAAATTCGATTCAAACAATGATGCAAGAAAGCTTGCAGTGATCGGTGCGCACGTGACCAAAAGGCTGGCGCGCAATCCGCTCGTTATTCCTCTGGATACGCCGAATGCGCAAATTTACGTCTATCAGGGCTTTCTAGGACCTAAGGATTGCAAGCTGCTGATCGACAAAATCGATGCTGATGCCGTGCCATCGACACTCTACAAGGGTACAGAGCAAGCCGGTTTCCGCACCAGCTACAGCTGCCATCTCAACCGCTGGGACCCCGATATTGCCCGCATTGAAGCGCGAATGAGCGATACGCTGGGCATTGAAAACGATTATGCCGAAACGATGCAAGGGCAACGTTATCAAATAGGGCAAGAATTCAAGGCGCATCACGATTTCTTTCATCCTAGCCAAAGCTATTGGGATAGCGAGGGGCCCAGGGGTGGACAACGAACTTGGACGGCGATGATCTTTTTGAACGATGTCGAAGATGGTGGTGCCACCGAATTCCCGCATTTAGGAATAGGCGTTCGTCCGCAGGCAGGTACGATGCTGATGTGGAACAATATGCAGCCCGATGGCCAGATGAATTACAAGACACTTCACACCGGCACCCCGGTGAAGGCTGGGGTAAAGCATATCATCACCAAATGGTATCGGCAGAACAATTGGCTGGAGCTGAACACGGGGAACGGCTGACGCCGTTTGCGGCTTTGGATCGACCGTCTGTCGAAATCGCCTTGTTGACCCATGCCGTACTTGGCGGGACGGTATGCAGTAACCAGATCGTGATCAGACGATCGCGCCAAGGAGATTTTCCGATGCAACCTCTCTCTTTCAAGCTATTGACTGCTGCCCTGTTGGCCGCTTCGGCAACGGCCATCCCTGCCTTTGCCAAAGACACAATCAAGGCCGAAGCGGCGCAGCTGACCGAAGGCGAAAAACTCGCCAAGTTGTTCGCCGCCGACGATGAAGCGAATCTGAAACGCAATCCGCTAAACGCGCTGTTCCGCGGCGACCTGCGCTATGCCGATCGGCTGGGCGACAATATTACCGATGCCTATTATGCCGCCGAGCGCAAGGCCGCGCGCGATAATATCAGTGCCCTTAAAAAGATCGACCGCGCAAAACTGAATGCAACCGACAAAATCGCCTATGATGTTTTTTTGCGCAACCAAAACGACAGTCTTAAGGGAAATTCCAAACCTTATCTGGATCTAACCGCGGTGCGTCCGATCAATCATTTTTTCGGCTTTCACACCTTTTATCCCAATTTCGCCAGTGGCCAGGGGGCAGCGCCGTTCAAAACGGTGATCGATTATGAAAACAACCTGAAACGCCATAAGGAATTCGTGATCCTGCTCGACCGTTCGATCGGTCGTTTCCGTCAGGGCATGAAATCGGGTGTGGTCGAAACCAAGATGACGATCCGCAATGTCATCGATCAGCTCGATACGCAGTTGAAACAGCCCGTCGAAGAGTCCCCCTATTTCGGACCGACCACAGTTTTTCCAAAAGAGTTTAGCGAAGCCGACAAGGCCCGACTGACTCAGGCGCACCGCGATGCGATCCAAAAGGAAATCTACCCCGCCTACACCCGTCTTCGGGATTTTCTGAAGAACGAATATCTGCCGGTCGCGCGCGAAGGTAATGGTCTGAAATATATGAAGGGCGGCGATCAGCTCTACCAATATCTGATCGAATCAACCGTCACGCTGCCAATGAAGCCCGATGAGATCCACACTATCGGACTGTCCGAAGTTGCCCGGATCAAGGGCGAAATGGAAAAGGTGAAAGCGGAAGTGAATTTCAAAGGCACGCTGCCTGAATTTTTCGAGCATTTGCGCACCGATCCGAAGTTCAAACCAAAAAGCCGGGAAGCCTTGACGCAGGGCTATTACGATATCGGCAAATCGGTCGATGCGGTCATCAAGACGCAGTTCAAGAACCTGCCCAATGCTCCGCTGGAAATCAGGCCCTATGAAGAGTTTCGTGAGAAGTATGAGGCTGGCGGCAGTTATCAATCGGGAACGCCCGACGGCTCGCGCCCGGGCATCTTTTATTTCAACGCCTATGATCTACCTAGCCGCACCACGCCCGGGATGACGACGCTCTACTTGCATGAAGGCGCGCCAGGCCACCATTTCCAAATCAGCATCGCCCAAGAAAACGAGGCACTCCCCGCCTTTATGCGCTTCGGTGGCAACACTGCCTATGTCGAAGGCTGGGCGCTATATGCCGAAACGCTAGGCTTCGATATGGGTCTTTACAAAGATCCCTATCAGCGTTTCGGTACACTTTCCGATGAAATGCTGCGCGCGATGCGCTTGGTTGTCGATACGGGCATCCATTCCAAGGGCTGGAGCTGCGAAAAGGCGATCGATTATATGCTGGCCAATAGTGATATGGGCAAGACCGATGCAACCGCAGAAGTCGAGCGCTATATCGCCATCCCTTCACAAGCGCTTGCTTACAAACTCGGTTCGATGACGATCCAGCGACTTAAACTCAAAGCACAGGAAGCTTTGGGGACAAAATTCGACGTCCGGGAATTCCACGATCAGATATTGAATACCGGTGCATTGCCGCTGACGGTTCTTGAAAAGAAAATTGACGACTGGATTGTGACGACGAAAAATTCGTAATAATTTGCCCTAATGCCGGATTCGGCACTGGGGGCATTAGAAATGTTACGAATATTTGCTTTTACTTTTCTCTTATTTGCGACTGCTGGGTCTGTGCGCGCCGACTGGCATGAAGCAAGCAGCGATCATTTTCTGGTTATTGCCGATCAGAATGAAAGGGACGTTCGGGAATTTACCGAGCGGCTGGAACGTTTCCACAGCGCTATGCTCTTTGTCCTTGGACGTGAAGATGCAAAGCCCAGCCCTTCCAACCGTGTGACCATATATGTCGTTCGCAGCGGCAGCCAAGTGCGGAAACTTGCAGGTGATAAAAGCGGTTTTATACAAGGCTTTTATCAAGCACGGGCTGGTGGATCGCTGGCCTTTACTTCGCGCGTCGAAAGCCAGGGAAAAGATGTTACGCAAAGCGAGCAGGTATTGTTGCATGAATATGCACACCATATTATGCATGGAACTAGCGAATGGGCGACGCCGCGGTGGTTAAGCGAGGGTTTTGCCGAGTTCTTTTCAACCGCGCGTTTTGAAAAGGATGGCGGTGTTAGTCTTGGCCTCCCCGCTCATCATAGAGCTGCCGAACTATTCTACGCCAAAAATGTGCCGATCGAGGCGCTATTAGATGCGAAAGAATATAATAAGATAAAAACCAAGACTTACGATGAATTTTACGGCCGGAGCTGGCTTTTATATCATTATCTACAGCTATCTGGAAAGCGGCTAAGGGCAGCTGACAAAATATCGCGTCGCATTGGCCAATGGAGCAAGCGAGCTGGATGCAGCCAAAACTGTTTTCGGTGATCTGAAAATTCTCGACAAAGAACTCAACACTTATCTCAATGGCAAGCTTAGCGGCCTTTCTATTCCCAACAACAAACTCAAAATAGGACCAATCAACATACGCAAAATGCGCGATGCCGAAGCCGCTATCATGCCCGTTGTGCTGGAATCCAAACGTGGGGTCGATACCGACATGGCGAAAGCCCTTTTGCCCCGCGCCCAAGCCGTTGCCACCCAATATCCTGATGATCCTGCTGTACTATCGGCCTTGGCCGAAGCCGAGCATGATGCAGGGAACCTACAAGCGGCACTCGCCGCTGCGGACAAGGCAATTGCTGCTGCACCAGCGCTGGTAAACGCGCATGTACAGAAAATCTATGCTCTATCGCGTATTGCTGAAGATGCGGATGACGTCGATACCGCTTGGAAACAGGTTCGCAAGGCCGTTAGTGCGCTTAACAAGATTGAAAACGATCATCCTATTCCATTGATTTATTACTATAATAGTCTGCAGCAATCAGGAAAGCAGATTACCGAAGTAGCGACTTTGGGTCTGGAACGCGCTTTGCAACTTGCACCTTATGACCAGGGCGTCCGCTGGCAGGTCGTACAGCAACTGGTGCAGGAAAAACATTATGGCTCCGCTTATCGTACATTGATGCCGCTGGCCAACGATCCACACAACCGCGGTGAGGATAATCCCGCTATCACTCTGCTGGCTGACATAAAAGAGAAATGGGAAACGGCAGCAGCGCAAAAGAATGTCGAAGCAGCCAAGGCTGCGCCTGCTGCGACCAAGTGATGATCGTTAATTCCCTGTTCAACGGCTTTAATGCAGTTTTCTCACACAAAAGGAGGAGGCTACGCCATGCGTTTGTTGATTGCCCTTACAGCGCTTGCAGCAACGCAACCGCTTGGTGCCCAATCTCAAGGAAGTCCCTTAATCGACTATGCCGGTTTCAAGAACCTGACCGATGAAGTGGAACCGTACCGTTCGGAAAGATTGATTTCGCTTGCCGAGTTCAAGGCCAGGGCCGCCAATAAGGACGTGTTGATCCTCGACGCGCGTTCGGCCCAAGCTTTCAAGGAGGGACACATCGCTGGCGCCGTCAACCTTCCCCTGCCCGATTTCAATGCGAAAAGCTTGGCGGATGTAATCGGCAAAAACCCCGACCGCGAAATCCTGATCTATTGCAACAACAATTTCATCAACAATCGTCGCCCGGTGCCGACGAAAATCATACGGCTTGCGCTCAATATCCAGACCTTCGTCAATCTTTATGGCTATGGCTATAAGAATGTCTGGGAACTGGGCGAAGCGGTCGATATGGATAGCCCCGAAGTGGGTTGGGTAAGCGCTGCGGCGTAAGGGATTTGGCAAGCGCGGTTGCTGAGTGTATATTTGCATTCATGCCAGCCGTAAAAGCCGCCAACCCCAAGACGATTTTCACCACCGAGGACTGGATGGCGATAACGGCGGTGTCGCGACAGCGCGGGCTGTGGCTGATCGCACATGCCTGGACTGTCATCGCTATCGCCGCACTGGGCGGAGCTTGGGCATGGGATTACCATTGGCTGGCCGGATTGTTGGCCACTCCGATTGCACTGGCCCTCATCGGTGGGCGGCAGTTGGGGCTGGCCATTCTAATGCATGAGGCCGCGCACGGGCTGCTCCACCCCGACCGCAAGATCAACAATTTTCTTGGCCAATGGTTGGCAGGGGCTGCAACGGGCAGCGACCTGCACGCCTACCGGGCCTATCATTTGACGCATCATAAATTCACGCAACAGGCGGAAGATCCAGACCTTGGATTGTCCGCGCCTTTTCCGACCAACCGCGCCAGCCTGCGCCGCAAGATCGCACGCGATTTGACCGGACGAACCTTTTTCAAACAACGCCGTCATCAGTTGTCGGCTGCTTTTCGGGGGCTGAAGGCAATGCTGCGCCAGGAGGCTGGCGACGGCAGCCGTGATACCAGCCCCGGTCGCGCACTCAATCGGCAAGGCGGCGATGGTACAGCACCCTCTATCGTAAGCATAGATGGCGCAAAAACGACCGCACGCACCGTCGGTCGCTTTATGCTGGTGCAAGCGGTCCTGCTTGCATTGTCATTATCGATTTGGGGATGGACCCCGTTTCTTTTGTGGTCGATTGCACTGGCAACGACTTTCCAGTTGTTCTTGCGCATCCGCAATATCGCCGAACATGCCTGCACGACGACTGGCAGCGACGATCCTTTCACCCATGCACGCACCACCTATGCAAACTGGATCGAACGGGCGACGGTAGCACCCTATTGGGTGAACTTTCATAGCGAGCATCATCTGTTCATGGGTGTACCTTGCCATAGCTTAGCAAAGGCGCACGCATTGTTGGGAAAACTGGGGTATCATCAAAGAATGACGATCGAACTTGGTTACCGGGCAGTGCTGCGCCGGGTTATAACCAACCCGACCGTTTGAACCGGTAGTATAACGTCCCGCAAATAAGGATCATCATGGTCAGCACCGCAGCATAGCCATATTTCCAGCGCAGTTCGGGCATGATATCGAAATTCATCCCATAAATTCCGGCAATCGCGGTCGGCACCGCAAGAATTGCCGCCCAAGCCGCCAGTTGGCGGGTGATAACGCCCTGCCGCTGCTGTTCGAGCAAGCCGCTGGTTTCGATTACGCTCGTCAACGTATCACGCAGCCCCGCCACACGGTAGTTCACCCGCCGCACATGATCGGCCAAATCGCGGAAATAGGGATCGATATTGGCGTCCACCTGCGGCAGATCGATGTTGATGAAACGGTTGGCGAGATCCTCCATCGGACCCAATATCCGTTGCAGCCGGAACAGATCGCGGCGTAGCGAAAACAGCCGAGCGGTCTGCTCACGATCGAGAAAGCTATCGAGTGCGCGATCCTCCATCGTCAACACCTGTTCCTCAACAATATCGATCACAGCGAAATAACCATCGACGATAAAATCGAGGATTGCATGAAGTACGTAATCCGAGCCATGCTTTAGCAGCCAGGGCGTCGCCTCCATCTGAGCGCGTACCGGACTGTGATTTCTTTCCGATTCATGACGCACCGTGATGATGAACTGTCGCCCCACGAAAATCGCGGTACTGCCATAGGCGATCCGCTCATCCTCCAAATGCACGGTGCGCGCGACCACGAACAAATGGTCGCCATAGCTTTCCATCTTCGGCAGATGCCGTGGATCGAGTGCATCTTCGACCGCCAGTGCATGCAGACCGAAATGCGATTGCACGACATTGATCGTTGCCTGGTCCGGTTCGCATAGCCCAATCCAGATAAAGTCATTCTTGGCAAGAACCGGAATGGGCTTTGTCAGATCAACCTCGCTGAGCAGGCGTCCCTCGCGGTAGATGCGGGCGGCAATAACGGTCATGATGCCTCAGCTTTCGCAGCCTTGCGCAAATACCCAATATCGTCCGCCAATGCGGCTATCTTGTGATGCAGGCGCTTTATCTCGAGTTCGGCGCGCAAGTTCACTTCGTAATCATGTGCGGCGGCAATCCGATCTTTTGCCGCCTGCCGGTTCTGGCTCATCATGATGATCGGGGCCTGCACGGCCGCTAGCGTCGATAGCATCAAATTGAGGAAGATGAAGGGATAGGGATCGAACGCCATTCCCCATCTCTGCAAAACTTCCGAATTCAAAAGCATCCAGAAAAGCAGAATCAAGGCGAACGAAACGATGAAACTCCATGACCCGCCAACCGCTGCCACTCTATCTGAAAGCCGCGCACCGAAGCCTTCCTGTTCCTTAGCGATTTCGGCCGTATCGCGTGCGGTTATTCCGCGTTCGTTGATACTTTGAATAACACGCTGTTCCTCAACCTCAAGTTCTGAAAAATCTCGGCCCAGCAGATGCCGAGCGAGATCTTGGACAGAAGGAAATTCGGTTTTCAAGCCTGTGTTCACAGATGCTTCGGCCATGTTCATGCGCATTCATCCAATTGCGGCACGGCCGGGGTTCCATCGGGAGCCGCAAAAGTCTGATGAAAGGTGAAGGCTTCGGGCGAAGGGCCTTGTGCCCTCAACAGTTTCAAACGTTGCATGCCTTCCTCAATGCTGGGTATATACCCAATGGGCATCCACCACAAAGCCATGAAGATTTCGATCTTGTCGAACCACAATTTACGGCGCCGCATCACGGCGAGATGATCGGGGTTACGATAAACGAATCCGGCAAGCGCTTCGACATCGGTCCATAGCGACATATTCACAAGCAGATTGGGATCGCTTTCGTCGGGAACCAGAGCCGTCGCATCATTGCCATCGCCGATCAGCCGCCAAACGAATCCCGGTGCCAGATCGGCCTGCGCATTAACCGGATCGAGCGCCGCCATGAATTCGGCATTCGCTTCATCCTCACGCGGATTAAGAAACCTGCCGACATTGATTTGTGCAAGATGATAATCGCCCATCGTCATACCTATCCATATTCTGGCACGCACGATAGTGGCTTTGAAAAGCCAAGGTCAATGGCCTCGCCGAAGCAAAGCGCATCGACCTTGGATAAAAATTAGAATGTGCAGCCCATCGCCCCAAAGCTGGTCTTGGCCTGTTCCATTGCCTGCTTGCAGGTGTTGGCAAGCGCTGCCTTGTCGGTAACGGCAGCCCAGCTGGCTTTGGAATCCTCGATTTGCTTTTTGAACATATCGCGCTGTGCCGCAGGAATCTTATCTTCGACGCAAGCCATGACCTTGGTCATATAGGTATCGCATTCAGGCACACCGGTGGCCCCAGCCGCTGCTTGGGCCAGTTCGCCCGAACCGGCGGGTTCGACCGTTGTCGCTGCAGTCTCAGCGGATTTTTCCGCAGCGTCATTACCGCCGCCGCAGGCCGCAAGCAGCATAACAGCCGATAATGTACCAATCGCTAAAAGATGTTTTTTCATTATTACTAACCTCCAAATTGCCCCCTAAAAACGGCTTATAAGCAGATTTGCCGCTTGGCTAGCGGTTATGATAACGCCTCAGCAATTAATTTACGTGTGTTGACGATACCATAAAGCGCGATGAAGCTACCCATACGCGGGCCCGCGGACGAGCCAAGCAAGGTTTCATAAAGCGCTTTGAACCAGTCACGAAGCTGCTCGAATCCGCCTTCGTTACCGATGGTATAGACCACTGTCTGGATCTCCTCCGCCCCCGCCGCCGCGGGAAGATCGGCTAATTCACGATCAAGTCTTTGTAGCGCCGCTACCTCAACACCCTCGGGCTTGCGTCGTCGCAGCGTGGGGGCAATGAAGTCGCTGTTATATGCAAGGGCCAGCGGCACCAGCTTCGCAAGATCAGGCTGCACTTCGGGCCGCGCATCCTCGACATAATTGGAGAGATAGCCCCAAACTTGCTCTTCGGTTGCTTCCGCCCCCATCACGCCAACAAGATTTAAAAGCAGCCCGAAGGTAACGGGTGGCGTGCCGCTAGGCACGGGTTCGGGCTTGGCCCGGTGGATATGGTGCACCGGGTTGCCGAGTTGCTTGTCGAGTTCCTGCTCCGCATAGTTGCCGCGAAACTGGAAATATTCATCCACCGCACGCGGGATCACACCCATGTGCAACGCTTTCGCCTTTTTGGGCTCGCGGTAGATATAGAAAGCAAGGCTCTCATCAGTGCCGTAGGTCAGCCATTGTTCGAGACTAAGGCCATTACCTTTGGACTTCGAAATCTTCTCGCCCTTTTCGTCGAGAAACATCTCATAATTGAAACCTTCGGGGGGGCGGGCGCCCAGCGCTCGCGTAATCTTAGAGCTTTGCGTGACGCTATCGATCAGGTCCTTGCCCGACATTTCATAATCGACGCCAAGCGCAACCCAGCGCATTGCCCAGTCAACCTTCCATTGCAGTTTTGCCTGACCGCCAAGGATCGATTGGGTGATCGTCTCGCCTTCATCTACGAAAGAGATCAGGCCGGCGTCGGCATCGACCACGGTAACCGGCACCTGCAGCACAATACCCGATTTAGGGCTGACCGGCAGCACCGGCGAATAGGTTGCCTGCCGCTCCTTACCCAAGGTCGGCAGCATGATATCGAGGATATCCTGATAATGATGCAGCACCTTTTTCAGTGTCTCGTCGAAGCGACCGCTGGCATATTCGGTGGTCGAGGAAAGGAATTCATAGTCGAAACCAAAGCGATCAAGAAATTCCCGCAGCATCGCATTGTTGTGATGCGCAAAGCTTTCATGCGTGTCAAAGGGGTCGGGAACGCGTGTGAGCGGCTTGCCCAAATATTGGGCCAACATTGCCTGGTTAGGCACATTGTCGGGCACCTTGCGCAGGCCATCCATATCGTCGCTAAACGCGATCAGCTTGGTCGGCATGTCGCTCATTTCCTCGAACGCGCGGCGCACCATCGTCGTGCGCAGCACCTCGTTGAAAGTGCCAATATGCGGCAGACCCGACGGGCCATAGCCGGTTTCGAAGACGATCGGCGCGTCGCCTGGCTTGCCCTGCGGATAGCGTTTCAGCACCCGCCGCGCCTCTTCATAGGGCCAGGCCTTGGAAGCGATTGCTGCGGTGCGGATATCGTCTGTCATAATGACCGGCGCTTTTGCGGGTTTTGGCAAAAAGGGCAAGAGGCGGTTTGAAATTTGGAACGGGTATGTTATTTATTCGGCTATGAACGCGCATGTGCAAGAAATAGACCTCAAGCCGCGCAAGCTTACTGTCGCTGATCTGCTAGTGCTGGACGACGCTGGCGCTTTTGCTGGTCTTGGCAAGGTGGAATTGCTGGATGGAAAGCTTTATGAAGTGAGTCCTCAAAAAAACGCGCATGCGATGGCAAAAACGGAGCTTGGTTTTCGACTTTATGACCAACTCGGAAAATTGAATGTAGGGCTAACCTTATTGATCGAGCCTACAATCAAAATACCTCCACACAGCGCCCCTGAGCCCGATATTGCCATAGTAGAAAAGGTTGATGCGCCTGATTATTATCCAGCCGAAAATGTGAAGCTGGTTGTTGAAGTTTCTAGCACAACCTTAAAAATCGATCTTCGTTACAAAAAGGCCCTCTATGCCGGTGCCGGCATCCCCGAATATTGGATAGTCGATGTCGAGGCGAAGCGTATTCATCTGTTTTGGTCGCCCGAGGGTGAGGATTACCGCGAAAGCCTGATCGTTGAGGTCGGTACCACCGTTACCAGCCAGACAATCGGCGACCTTTCTGTCGACACTACAAATATTTTTTGAAACGTTTCCTTTTCGTTCCGTGACGCATTAAGGCGATCATGATGACGCCGAATTTCCCCGCGCTTTATGCCAGCCATGCCGGTATCTGGATCGCTGAACGTGATGGCCATGTGCACAGCGTCAGTCGCAGCGAGGCGGTTTTGCGGGCGGCCGAGACGCCGATGATCCTCCTGAACGCGCCGATGATGGCGCAGCGGTTGGGCTATGCCGAGCTTTCGGGGCTGGATGTGCTGGAACTGTTTGCCTTTGTGCATCCGGCTCGATTTGTGGTACCCACGGCAAAGGGTTTGGCAGAGGTTTTGGAGATAAAGCCCTCTTCCCTTCAGGAGAGGGAGTTTGGCGATCAAGCCATTGCCCCCTTCCTCCAGATCGCAACCCAGCATTTGCTCGATACACTAACAAACCCCGCATGGGCCGAACGCGAAAGCGCGTGGGATGCGTCGCAGGCGATGGTCCGGCTGCGCTGGCCCTGGGCGCGCGCAGTAGCAAACATGTTGCCCAAACCCGAGACAAAGGAGCGCTGGCTCTTCTCGAAACTACCCGAATGGGAAGACGCCCCGCCCCGCCCCGCCCCGTCGCCGGTGCGGCTCGATCCCCAAACGATCGTGCAGCAGCTCAACCGGCTGCGCGGCGAAGGCGCGGAATTGCGGGAAGGACAGCGGGCCTTTGCCGAGGCTACGGCCCATATCTTCAATCCTCGCACCCAAAAGGGCGAACCCAATATGCTGCTGGCCGAGGCGGGCACCGGGATCGGCAAGACTTTGGGCTATCTCGCGCCCGCATCGCTCTGGTCGGAGGCGGCCAATGGCACGGTCTGGATATCGACCTACACCAAGGCGCTGCAGCGGCAATTGCTGCGCGAAGCTAAGCGGATTTACCCCGATAACACCGCATTCCGCCAAAAGGTCGTGGTGCGCAAGGGACGGGAAAATTATCTCTGCCTGCTCAATCTGGAAGATGCGCTGCAAGGTGGGTTTGCCGGGCGCGCGGCGATCCTGGCGCATCTGGTCGCGCGCTGGGCGGCCTATAGCGCCGATGGCGACATGGTAGGTGGCGATCTGCCCGGCTGGCTGACCACATTGTTCAGACGGAACGGCACCACGGCCCTAACCGACCGGCGCGGCGAATGCATCTATGCCGGTTGCCCGCATTACCGGAAATGCTTCATCGAACGCGCCGCGCGGGCCTCTGCCCAGGCCGATATCGTCATCGCCAACCATGCGCTGATGATGGTGAATGCCGCGCGCGGGCGTGAAGAGGCAAACCGCCCGACACGGATCATTTTCGACGAAGGCCATCATCTGTTCGATGCCGCAGACTCGACCTTTGCCGCCGCCTTGACCGGTGCAGAGATGATCGAGATCCGCCGCTGGGTCGTTGGGCCGGAAGGCAAGGCGCGTGGACGGCGGCGGGGCTTGTCGGCACGGCTCGGTGATGTCGCAAGCTATGACGAGGAGGGCGGGATGGCCATCGAGAATGCCCGCATCGCCGCCGAGGCGCTGCCGTCCGAAGGCTGGCTGGGGCGCATCGGCGAAGGCTATCCTTCGGGCCCGGCCGAAAAACTGCTTGCCGCCGTGCGCGCCACCGTCTTCGCGCGTGACGAGGGGCAGGCGGAAAGCGGCTATGGACTGGAGACCGAATATGCCGGGCTCGATGCACCGCTGATCGACGCCATCGCCGCTCTGATGACCGCGCTGGAGGCGCTGGTCCGTCCGCTGATCGTACTGGGTCAGCGGCTGGAGGCGATCGTCGAAGATCCGCCCGATTGGCTTGACGGTGCGGCGCGAGCGCGGATCGAGGGGGCGATGGCCAGCCTTGGCTGGCGCGTCGATACCCTCAATGGCTGGATTGCGCTGCTCGGTCGCGGTGGCGGACCCGCCGATCCCGATTTCG
Source organism: Sphingorhabdus sp. (assembly GCA_051657985.1). GTDB lineage: Bacteria > Pseudomonadota > Alphaproteobacteria > Sphingomonadales > Sphingomonadaceae > Sphingorhabdus_B. Next base: position 23,604 of record JBOFLS010000164.1, read on the forward strand.
TCGACTGGCTTAGCGTCGATAGAGCGGAGGGCCGCGAATATGATATCGGTATCCACCGCCACTGGCTCGACCCTACCAAGCCCGTTGCCAAGGTGGTGCTGAAACAGGCGCATGGCGTACTCGCCACCTCAGCCACTCTGCGCAGCGGCGGCGATTGGGGCAATGCCGAAGCGCGAACCGGGGCAGCGCATCTCGATCATAAGCCCGAACATTTTGCCGCTCCCAGTCCGTTCGACTATGCCGCTCAGGCCGAAGTCCTGATCGTTACCGACGTGCAACGCGGCGATCTGCCTGCGCTTGCCGGGGCTTATTCGGCGCTGATCGGCGCATCGAAAGGCGGTGCCCTGGGCCTGTTCACGGCGATCAAGCGGCTGCGTAGCGTCCATGCCCGCATTGCCGACCGGTTGGCGCGTGATGGGCTGCCGCTTTATGCGCAGCATGTCGATCCGATGGATACCGGCACGCTGGTCGATATCTTCCGCGATGATCCGCATTCCTCGCTGCTGGGTACCGATGCCCTGCGTGACGGGATGGATGTTCCCGGGCAGTCGCTGCGGCTGGTGATCATGGAGCAGGTCCCCTGGCCACGCCCTGATATATTACACAAGGCACGCAGACTGGCAGGCGGCGGCACCGACTATGACGACCGGATCATTCGTGCCCGATTGGCGCAAGGCTTTGGCCGCCTGATCCGGCAGGCTGGCGATCATGGGCGTTTCGTGCTCCTCTCGCCCGCCACCCCGTCGCGGTTGCTGACCGCGTTCCCGCCGGGTACTCCGGTGCACCGCGTCACGCTGGACGAAGCAGTGCGAAGGATCACATCGGGTCTTTCGCCTGCAACAAATATCGGGCAGGGCGCAGATGAAACGCTATTCGACGAGGACATCCCCTTTTGACCAAGACCCTGTTCCTGCTGCGCCATGCCAAGTCGGGCTGGGATGATCCGGTTGCCCGCGATTTCGACAGGCCGTTGAACAAGCGGGGCGAAAAAGCGGCGCGCACCATAGGGCAATGGATGGCCTCGAACGGCATCGCCTTCGAACAGGTGATCGCCAGCCCCGCGGTCCGTGTGATCGATACGCTAGACGGCGTCTGGGCGGGCTTTGGTCGCACGATCGAACCGACCTGGGAACGGCGCATCTACCTTGCCTCTTCGGCGACCTTGCTCGATGTGCTGCGCGAAGTCGACGATGCGCACGACAGCGTGTTGATGGTCGGGCACAATCCGGGGATGGAGGATGTTGTCTTCGATCTGGTGGCCGACGACGGCGGTTCGCCCCTGCGCGACGAAGTGGAAATCAAATACCCGACCGCCGCGCTTGCCCAGCTTGAAATCCCGATCGCGCGCTGGGCCGATATCGGCAAGCCTGTCGCCCACCTCAAACGCTTCGTCCGCCCGCGCGATCTGGATGC
>JBOFLS010000165.1:0-7917 GCA_051657985.1 Sphingorhabdus sp.
GCAAGACACGGATGCGTGTTTCGCTGAACCCGCCGCTCTTCGCCCGGTTCGAAGGAGGAACCGCCCCGGTGGCAGCGCGGCTTTTGGCTATGCAGGGAATGGCGGATGCCGGGTATCGTATCGGTCTTACCATTGCGCCAATCATCGCAGCAGAAGGCTGGCAAGACGCTTATGGTCGCTTGCTGGCCGACATCGCCTCGGTGCTCGACGGCGCACCCGATCCCGATCTTACGATCGAACTCATCACGCATCGCTATTCGGAAGGATCGAAAACCGTATTGGATAGTTGGTATTCCGGCTCGACCCTCGATATGAGCCATCATCGACGTGCCGAAAAACGCACGAAGTTCGGAAGTATCAAGCATGTCTACGACAAGCCGACCATGACCGAGCTACGTCGATTTTTCGAAGATGCGATCGATAAACACCTACCAAAGGCACGCATCCTTTACTGGACCTGAAATTTACAGGAACCCATTTGGCGGTTGCATGTTGTCCTGAGTCCCTAAGCCAAACAACAAAGGACAATAGCATGCCCCGCCAAAGCGAAGCCCAAGCCCCCAAACAGGACCGCGCACAGCAGGATCAGACCGATCAACAGACCGGCGGCCGGCGGTACAAGATCCGCCAGGTCACCGACTATCAGGTATCGTGGACTGCCGCCGGCGACGGCGAGGAAGGCCGCTTCACAATGCAGCTCATCCTGGACAAGGGTGTCGAGGAACACATCCTGGAAGTCGATTCCGACGATTTGGACGTGATGCTGACCCTGCTGAAGGGCAGCGACCATGTGATGTGGGACAGCGAACGCCAGGTAATGATGTTCGAGAATTTGAAGGTCGATTGAGGTTTTGAGCCTAAGTATGGCCTGATAATGACAGCCACAGTCGAAGGGCCAATTTACAGTGTATCTCCGAAATTCGTGAACCAGCCGAAGGGGTAAAAGGACATACTAAATTTTCATCTGAACAATTCAAAATACTGGCCAACATAAGATATTTTCTATACACAAGATCAGTGTGTGATTAGAGAGAAAAATTGATAATTTTATTAAAGCATCTTATAAATCGAATTTTTTAAGCTCCTTTTAATTGGCTGCGCATCCATTTTAAAAAATCTTTGATTTCACCGTCTACTCGCATCGCTGAAGTGCGGTAATCTTCCCCACCAGAGTCGATCATGACGACGGGCCAACTGGCTTGATGCAATGCAATAGCCGAACGCAATTTAGATAGATGATCGCGCGCCTTGCGCTGTGTGGCCGAGTCAAAGATCTGCCCATCGGCTTTGTCGACAAGCTGGCTGATATCTGACATCAGGGCCGCCACTTTTCGACGGATCGTAATAGTTTGCATTTGCCAGTCTTCAGGACGGTTCATACCATTGTTCTTGGCATCCAATTGAACCTTTTCAACCTGTTCCAGCACCTTGAGAATGTCTTGACGGCAAACCATTTTATCTTCTCCAATTCAATTGGAATGATAATAAATACTGCATGGAATATCTTGACGTGGTGAGAGCGATATCGAACGGGTTTTGCATGATCAACTATTCAAGGCCAGGCCAGGCGGATAGATGTTTACCAAGCATACCCGTCCAAGGCCATTACCTATGACGTGTTAGCTATTCATGCAATCTGTATAGTAAACTACGAAGAAACCCAAAGGGCATGATCGTCACTATTTCTCCGTTTCGTCCGGTAGAGCAAGATCGGCGTTCGTCCCTTCACCTTCATCCCCCTCATCCGCTTCCTCAATCTTAGCCGCACCCACGACATGTTCATTGTCATCGACATTGAACAACCGCACCCCAGCCGTCCCGCGGCCCAGCACGCGTAGCGAGTCCAGCGGCATGCGGATCAGTTTGGCCTGGTCGGTGACCAGCATCAGCTGATCGCCCTTGGTCGCAGGAAAGCTCGCCACCACGGGACCGTTGCGTTCGATATTGTCGATGTTGGTGATCCCCTGACCACCACGGCCTGTGCGCCTGTACCCATAGGCCGAGGACAGCTTGCCATAGCCATTGGCGCAGACGGTGAGGATGAATTGCTCCTTCGCCTCCATCTCGGCCATGCGTTCCGCCGACAAAGTGGGTTCGCCTTCCTTTTCGGGCTTCCACGGGGCAAAGCGAAGATAATCCTCGCGTTCCTCGGGCGTGGTGCCGACGCGTTGCAGGATTGAGAGCGAGATGACCTCATCGCCCTTGGCCAGCTTCATCGCACGCACGCCGGTCGACGCGCGGCTCTGGAATTCGCGGATATCGTCGGCTGCAAAGCGGATCGCCTTGCCGCCGCGGCTGGCGAGCAGCACATCGTCCTGCGGGGTGAGCAGTTCGACACCGATCAGCCGGTCGTCGGCGTCCTCGCCCTCGAACTTCATCGCGATCTTGCCGTTCGATGGGATATTGGCAAAGGCATCCATGCTGTTGCGCCGCGCATAACCCTTGCATGTTGCAAACACGACCGAAAGCCCGGCCCATTCGGCCTCATCCTCGGGCAGGGTGAGGACGTTGGAAATCGTCTCGCCTTCGCTAAGCGGCAGTAGATTGACCATCGGCCGCCCCCGCGTCGACGGCCCGCCTTCGGGCAGACGCCATACCTTCAGGCGATAGACGCGGCCGATATTGGAAAAGAACAGCACCGGGGTGTGCGTCGAGGTGACGAACAATTCGGTGACGGCATCCTCTTCTTTGGTCGCCATCCCCGCCCGGCCCTTGCCGCCACGGTTCTGCGCACGGAATGTGGCAAGCGAGGTGCGCTTGATATAGCCACCGTGCGTCACGGTAACGACCATATCCTCGCGTTCCATCAGGTCTTCATCTTCAACCCCATCCCAGCTGGGGGCGATTTCGCACAGGCGCGGGGTCGAGAATTCGCGGTCTATGGCTTCCAGCTCTTCGCGCATCACCGCATAGAGCTTCACCCGATCACCCAATATTTCAAGATAGCCTTCGATTTCCCTGGCGATCTCTTTCAGCTCGTCCCCGATCTCGTCACGGCCAAGCGCCGTCAGGCGGTGGAGACGCAGATCGAGGATTGCCCGCACCTGCAGATCGGAAAGCTTGTAAGTGTCGCCCTCTACCTCGGTCTCGATCGCCTCGACCAGGCGGATATATTGTGCAATTTCGGCAATGGGCCATTCGCGGGCCGAAAGCGCGGCGCGCGCCTCAACCGGGCTGGCCGAACCGCGGATGATCTTCACCACCTCATCCAGATTGGTGACGGCAACGACAAGGCCCAACAAGATATGCGCCCGGTCCCGCGCTTTGTTGAGTTCGAACTTGGTACGCCGGGTAATGACTTCCTCGCGGAAGCGGATGAACGCCTCGATGATGTCGCGCAGCGTCAGCACCTCGGGTCGCCCGCCGCGAATGGCGAGCATGTTGGCCGGGAAGTTCGATTGGGCAGGGGAATGCCGCCAGATCTGGTTGAGGACAACCTCTGGCGTTGCGTCCTTTTTCAGGTCGATAACGACGCGCACGCCCTTGCGGCTCGATTCATCGCGAATGTCGGATACGCCCTCGATCCGTTTGTCCTTGGCGGCCTCGGCCAGTTTTTCGACAAGACCCGACTTTCCGACCTGAAAAGGGATGGAGGTTAGAACGATCGAGCGACGGTCTCCCTTGCCTTCCTCGATCACATGCCGGGCGCGTTGTACGATCGAACCACGGCCTTCGCGATACGCATTGCGCGCCCCGGTCTGCCCCAGGATCAACGGTGCCGTGGGGAAATCGGGGGCAGGGACGATTTCGATCAGTTCGTCGATGGTGATGCCGGGATTGTCGATATAGGCGATGCAGGCGCGGATGACCTCGCCCAGATTGTGCGGCGGAATATTGGTCGCCATGCCAACCGCAATACCGCCTGCGCCATTGACCAGCAGGTTTGGAAAGCGGGCAGGGAGGACCTGTGGCTCCTGACGCGAGCCATCGTAATTGTCCTGAAAATCGACCGTGTCCTTGTCCAGATCGGCAAGCAGCGAGTTCGAAACCTTGGCCAGACGCGCCTCGGTATAGCGCATCGATGCGGGCTCATCGGGGTCCATCGATCCGAAATTGCCCTGGCCATCGACCAGCGGTACCCGCATCGACCAATCCTGCGCCATGCGGACGAGTGAATCATAGATCGCCTTATCGCCATGCGGGTGATAGTTGCCCATCACGTCGCCGACGATCTTCGCCGATTTGCGATAGGGACGCCCCGCTACAAATCCACCCTCTTGGCTTGCAAATAGAATGCGGCGGTGCACGGGCTTCAGCCCGTCGCGCACATCGGGAAGAGCGCGGGCGACGATAACCGACATCGCATAGTCGAGATAGCTCGACTTCATTTCATGGGTGATGTCCACCGGAGAAATATCATTGGGTTCGATGGGTTCGTTTTCTTCGCTCACTGCCGCAAAAATCCTATTATTTTTATCTGTGGCGCATCCCTAGACGAGGGGGCATCAAATAGCCAGTAAAGCACCCTAAAAATGCGCGCTTTTCACCAGTTTATCCACAGATAGCATCACATGTGGGCAGGAACATAAACCATTCAACCACAATTCATCTGCTTCCTGCTATCCGCATTGCAGAATGGCAGCAGGGCGCGTATGGGTGGCGGCATTTCTGAGCCGCCATTTGCGCGTCTGGGGCCGGTTTTTTAACAGAGTTGGAGAGTGGAATGAATCGCATTTCGAAATTTGCTGCGGTGCTGATGTTGGGGGCTTTTGTAGCTGTTCCTTCGGCCCATGCGCAAAAGGACAACAAGAAAAAGGATGCTGCGGCAAAACCGATCAAGCGCACACTTTCGAAAGAGTTTCAAAAGGCCTATGCTCCTGCGGTCGAGGCCCTTCTAAAGAAGAAGGACCCGGCCGCTGCCAAGGCTGCGTTTCCTGCAGTCGAAGCCGCAATCTCAACGCCCGACGACCGGCACGAGGCCGGTATCTTCGCTCTTAGCCTGGGCCGCGAGCTCAAAGACCCAACCTATCAGCGCAAGGGTGTGGATTTGGTCGTTGCATCGGGTGTTGCCGATCCCGCCATGAAAGCGACCTATATCTTTCAGCAGGGTCTTTATTCCTATCAGGACAAGGATTACGCAAGCGCGGAAAAGAAAATGCTCGAAGCTTATAACGCCGGTTTCCGGGGGAACAGCATCGAGGTGCAGCTTTCGAATACCTATCGTTTGCAGAACAATTATCCCGAAGCCATCAATTGGCTGTCAAAGGCTATCGAGGCTGCAAAAACTGCCGGCGGCAAGCCTGAAACGCAGTGGTACGCACAGGCGGCGAATTATGCGGCCAAAATGAAGGACAATGCGAAAATCGTTTATTGGGGCAAGGAAATGATGAAGGCCGATCCCCGGCCTGAAACATACCATGATGCGATCTTCCAGTACCAACGGGTCGCCGATCTGGACAGTCAGGAGTCGCTTTCATTGCTGCGCCTTGCCCGGCGCAACAAGGCGCTGCTGTTCGAGCATGAATATAAGCAATATGTCGAATATGCGGATGCCCGCCGTTATCCTGCCGAGGTTGTCGCGGTTCTCGATGAAGGGTTTGCCAAAGGTACGATTTCAAAAAACAATCTTACCTTTTCCGAAATATACAACAGCGCAAAGGCGCTGATCCCCGAACTTTCGAAATCATGGGATGCGGATGAAAAGGCCGCCAAGGCCGACCCCAAAGGCTTCAGTGCATTGCTGACAGGCGATGCGCTGTTTTCATTCGGTCAATATGCACGCGCCAAGACCATGTACGAAACGGCGTTGGCCAAAGGCAATATTATTGATCGCGATGGCGTGAATCAAACCGATCGTGCCTTGACCAACCTTGCAATCGCCAAGATCAACCTTGGCGATTATGCCGGTGCAAAGACCGATCTGGCAAAAATCACGGGGCCAAAGCGTAAGGGCATTGCCGAATATTGGATGATATACATCGATCAGCAAATGATGGCGCCTGCTCCCGCAGCTTGATCTTATCACTATTATGACAGGAAAGGCCTGCGCGGATTCTGTTGCAGGCCTTTTTCATTCGGGTATGGGAACTCCCGGCTCGTCCTTTGCCGTACGAATGGTAAGCGATGTTTTGACACTTGAGACATTGGGTGCCGATGTCAGTTCGGAAGTTAGAAACTCCTGGAATGATTGCAAATCGTGCGCGACGATTTTCAGAATGAAGTCGATTTCGCCATTCAGCATATGACATTCGCGCACATAGGGCAGGCTGCGCATATGCAGTTCAAATGCGCGTAAATCGGCTTCGGCTTGGCTTTTCAGACTGACCATTGCAAAGACCATGATAGAATAACCCAGCGTCGCTGGATCGATATCGGCATGATATCCCTTGATAGTACCCGATTGTTCCAACGTGCGCATGCGTCGCAAACAAGGAGGTGCCGTCAAACCGACTTTGCTTGCCAATTCGACGTTGGTGATCCGACCATTGGCCTGAAGTTCGGATAAAAGACGCAAATCGATTGCATCGAAATTAATGACGGCCATTTTTTGATATTTCCCCATTATAGACTGCAAGCATATTATAATATAATTATAGCGCAATGCAATTGTATAAGATTCTCCTAAGTTCCCTCATAAGCCTATATCTCGTCCGTGTCCCATAGTGTGACGGGTAAAAATAGCTTCTTTTACCAATCCTCGCGGCGCGCTATCGCCAGTTCTATTGGACTAAGGAAAGCGGGAAAGAATCCATAATTTGCGTATTGACGATCGCCTTGAGACTGCGTTGCGCAGCGTGGAAGCGCAGGCGGACGGCAATCTGACTGGCACATGGCGGCAGCTGGTCGATTTGCTTGCTCAAGCGGACATCTATACCAATCCGAAAAAAATTGCCGCAGGCCTGCACCAGATACACAGGCTGTCCTTGCAGATGCCGGTCGAGGCCAGGATATCCGGTATCAAAGCGTTGAATGGTCGCCTGCGATCACAGCCGCTAATTCAGCTTTTTGCGCAAGATATACCGGCTATTGCATCGGCGGCAATTTACAGTGCGCAACTGAGTGACCAGGAATGGAGCGAGCTGGTTCCGGAATTGCCGGTTCGCGCACGCGGATTTCTTCGCGCGCGTAGCGATCTCGGTCCTTTGACGCGCCGTGCACTTGAAAATTGGAGCGGAGCGGATTTTCGGCTTTCGGGCAGCGTTGCCGAAACGGACGAGCCGCAAGTCAAACCGGTAGTGTCCATCGAGCCGGCAACGCAGATCGGGGCCATTGTCCAACGTATCGAGCAATGGAAACGCAATCGCGATGCAAGCGAATCCCCCCGCCTTCCGCTAGGCGACGAGACGATCGAAAACCAGAGCGAGATACTTGACGAGATACGCTTCGAAACCGACGACAACGGCACGATTATCTGGGTAGAAGGCGCGCCACGCGGAGCAATTGTCGGCACCGATATTGCACGGGCCTCTTATGACAACGGTCCCGGGCCGGACGCCTATGGTGCTGCCGCCTTTCGCCAGCGCATGCCGATGGAGAATGCCCGGATGCTGCTTCGTGGCGGTCCGCCGGTCGATGGCGACTGGCGGATAACGGCAGCCCCTTTTTTCGATCCCATAACGGGACGCTTCAGGGGTTTTCGCGGATTGATGCGCAGGCCCACTATCGCCGACAAGCCGGAAATAGCCGAGACGGACGATCAACTTCGCCGCCGACAAGGCGAAAGCATGCAGCAAATCGTTCATGAGCTGCGTACCCCATTGGGCGCGATTGCGGGCTTTGCCGAAATTATCGAACAACAGCTTTTCGGCCCTGTAGCTGATGATTATCGCGGCATGGCGAGCGCGATCCTGGAGGATGCACGCCGCCTGCTTTTGGGTTTCGACGATCTTTCGACCGCGGCACGGCTCGATGCGGGCAATCTTGAGGTGGAAGAAGGCAGCACCGATTGCGCGTGGTTGCTTGAAAAGCTTGCCGGGC
>JBOFLS010000166.1:0-2953 GCA_051657985.1 Sphingorhabdus sp.
ACCCCAAGCACCATAGCGGTAGCCGCCAGCCTTTTATCTCGGACAAAACCATTTTCACCGCCAAAAGCGGCGCGCCCCATGAAATCGAACATGCGGTTGCTGAAGGAGCGCTTCACCGATCACACTCCCCAAACACGACATCGATCGCGCCGATGATCGCGGTGGTGTCGGCGAGCATATGCCCCTTGGACATCATCTCAACCGCCTGCAGATGCGAAAAGGCGGTCGGCCTGATCTTGCAGCGATAGGGCTTGTTCGTGCCATCCGCGACCAGATAGACGCCGAATTCGCCCTTGGGGCTTTCGGTCGCGACATAGACCGAACCGGCGGGGACGTGGAAGCCTTCGGTGTAGAGCTTGAAGTGATGGATCAGCGCCTCCATCGACTGCTTCATTTCGGCGCGTTTGGGCGGCACGATCTTGCGGTCATCGCTGCATACCGGGCCTTCGGGCATCTCGAGCAAGCATTGCTTGATGATGCGCGCCGATTGGCGCACCTCTTCGCAACGGACCATGAAGCGGTCGTAGCAATCGCCCTTCGTACCCACCGGCACGTCGAAATCCATTTTCGCATAGACATCGTAAGGCTGCGACTTGCGGATATCCCAGGGGATGCCGCTCCCCCTAATCATCGGGCCGGAAAAGCCCCATTTGATCGCATCTTCCTTGCTGACGGTTGCGATATCGACGTTGCGCTGTTTGAAGATGCGGTTGTCGACGACGAGGCTCAAGGCATCCTCGAACAGCTTGGGCAGCCGCGTGTCGCACCAGTCGCCGATATCGGTCAGCAGCTTCAGCGGCACATCCTGATGCACCCCGCCGGGGCGATACCAGGCGGCGTGCATGCGTGCTCCGCTCGCGCGTTCGAAGAAGTTCATGCAATCTTCGCGCAGCTCGAACATCCAAAGGTTTGGCGTCATCGCGCCCACATCCATCACATGCGAACCCAGGTTCAGCATATGATTGCAGATGCGCGTCAGCTCGGCGAACAGCACCCGCAGATATTGCCCGCGCAAGGGCACTTCCAGGTCGAGCAGCTTCTCGATCGCCAGGACATAGCTATGCTCCATGCAGAGCGGCGAACAATAATCGAGCCGGTCGAAATAAGGGAGCGCCTGCAGATAGGTCTTATGCTCGATCAGCTTTTCTGTGCCGCGGTGGAGCAGGCCGACATGCGGGTCCATCCGCTCGATAATCTCGCCATCCAGTTCCATGACAAGGCGCAACACACCATGCGCCGCCGGGTGCTGAGGGCCGAAGTTGATCGTGTAATTCTCGATCACTTCATCGCCCGTCGTCGGGGCCATATCGGGTTGGAGGCTCATGTCGAACTCCTCACGCCTTCAGGCGTTTTAAATATATCACGCAGAGGCGCAGAGGACGCAGAGCGAGTAATTATGCACTGCCTAATCTCCGCGTCCTCTGCGCCTCTGCGTGAGTCAAATTTAAAAAGAGCTACGCTCATTCGCCCTTCCCCTTCCGGTTGCGCTTCGGAATGGCCGCCTTGTTTGCGGCCTTCCCTGCCCCGGTATCCTCCGGCTTTTCGGTTACCTTCGGATCATTGATCTTAGGCGGTGTTCCTCGGGGAGGCTCGCCCGACTTGATCGCCTTTTCATCGCCAGGCAGTGCATATTCGGCACCTTCCCACGGCGAAAGGAAATCGAAGGTGCGCAGATCCTGTGCCAGCTGCACCGGCTCATATTTCACGCGCTTTTCCTCTTCGGAATAGCGCAGCTCGACATAGCCGGTCAGCGGAAAATCCTTGCGGAATGGATGGCCGACAAAGCCATAGTCGGTCAGGATGCGCCGCAGATCGTCATTGCCTGCAAACAGCACGCCGTACATGTCGAAAACTTCGCGTTCCAGCCAGCCCGCCACCGGCCAAATACCCGTTACCGATGGCACGGGCACATCTTCGTTGGTTGTCACATGCACGCGGATACGGTGGTTCTTGGTCAGGCTGAGAAGCATGTACACCACCTCGAACCGCGGATCGCGATCGGGCCAGTCGACGCCTGCGATTTCCATCAGCTGCTGGTAATCGCATATATCACGCAATGCGATCATGACGTCGACCAGCTTGTCGGTCTTTACGTGCAGCGCGATTTCGCCATTGGCTTCCTCAATGCCGAGCAAGTTTTTGCCCAGCGTTTTTTTGAGCGCGGCGGCGGTGCCTTTGGGGATGGCGATATGCGGGGCTGGATGGGTCATATGACAATACCGTTCGGGCTGAGCTTGTCGAAGCCCAGTATTGTTCTTGCCATCGCAAAAAAAGAACTACCCTTCGATACTTCGACAAGCTCAGTACTTAGGGCGAACGGCATTAGGATGCTAGACATACTCACCGCTCTATCGTCCCCACACGGCGAATCTTCCGCTGCAACTGCATGATGCCGTAAAGCAAAGCCTCGGCAGTCGGCGGACAGCCGGGAATATAAATATCCACCGGCACGATCCGGTCACACCCACGTACAACACTGTAGCTGTAATGGTAATAGCCGCCGCCATTGGCGCAGCTGCCCATCGAAATCACATATTTCGGTTCTGACATCTGGTCGTAAACCTTGCGCAGCGCCGGGGCCATCTTGTTGCACAGCGTACCGGCCACAATCATGACATCGGACTGACGGGGGCTGGCACGCGGGGCAACGCCGAAGCGCTCCATATCGTAACGCGGCATATTGACGTGGATCATCTCGACCGCGCAGCAGGCGAGCCCGAAGGTCATCCACCACAGCGAGCCGGTGCGCGCCCAGTTGAACAGATCTTCGGTCGAGGTAACCAGAAAACCCTTGTCGGTCACTTCGGCCGACAGGTCCTTGAAATAATCCGCATCGACCGGAGTTCCGGCGGGGGGCGGTGTCGTGATCACTCCCATTCGAGTGCTCCTACTTTCCAGGCATAGATGAAACCGATCACCAGTTCGAACAGGAAGATCATCATCGTGCCCCATC
>JBOFLS010000167.1:0-50037 GCA_051657985.1 Sphingorhabdus sp.
GGGATCCAACTCCCGCTGGTGAGATCGCGAAAGATGCCATTTTGGCTGTGGAAGGGCAGGAGTTGGATCCCGGCCTTCGCCGGGATGACGACACAGGAGAGATTGTGTCCCAACAATCGCTGGAGGCAACTGCGGCGGAACCAGCTGTTACAGCAGACGATGGCGAAGAGATACTCAACCAACCTGCTGCCACCCAACCCACCAACCTCACCCATTGGCGCTGGATCGGCCTTCGCAAGCCAAAGCCGCAGCAGCAACGTCCGCATTTCAAAGCCAAAGGCAAACCGAAAGGCGATCTTCGACCGCAACCGTCGACGCCCAAACCACAACGAAAGGCCGAAGTTGCCGCACCGACGGCGCTGGCGCTGCAACTGGCAGCGCTTAAGGAAAAGATGGGCGGTTGACGTCGTTGCGCATCGACAAGCTGCTCTGGCATTTGCGCCTGTCAAAATCGCGCAGTCTGGCGCAGGCGCTGATTTCGCAGGGCCATGTACGGCTCAATGGCATCCGTGTCGAAAAACCGAGTATCGAGGTGAAGATCGGCGATTCGATTACCTTGCCCAAGGGGGGAGGGGCCCTTGCGATCCGCATCCTCCTCATTCCGTCCCGACGCGGTCCCCCGACCGAGGCGCAGGCCTGCTATAGCGAAATTTGATCATACCGAAGATTTCCCCCGTTGACTTGGCCTATAAAGGCACAATAGGCGTTACAGCACAAACATGTACCGCCTTAGGGAGAGTAAGACCAATGACCTATGTCGTCACCGATGCCTGCATCCGCTGCAAATATATGGATTGCGTCGAGGTCTGCCCCGTCGATTGCTTTTATGAGGGCGAGAACATGCTCGTCATCAATCCCAACGAATGCATCGACTGCGGCGTATGCGAACCCGAATGCCCGGCGGAAGCCATCTTGCCCGATACCGAAAGCGGGCTGGAACAGTGGCTCGAACTGAACGCCACTTACAGCGCGGAATGGCCGAACATCACAACCAGCCGCGAACCCCCCGCCGATGCCGATGAGCATAAGGGCGAAGAAGGCAAGTTCGACAAATATTTCTCGGCTGATCCTGGGCAGGGCGATTAAGATTAGCTCGTAAACCCTATTTAACTGAAAGAGGGTCTAAGATACCCGATTAGGGGCTGTGGGGATTCGAGGCAAAAATGAATTTAATTATAATATCTTCGTCATTCCCGCGAAAGCGGGGAACGCAGTGATCGTAGATCAATCCATCTCCTGGGGCTCAATTTTAAGTTATGCCCGTTGCGTAAAATCAACGCTCAGGTGATGGATTGATCTACGATCACTGCGTTCCCCGCCTTCGCGGGAATGACGAGCGTTGCTTTGAAAGTTACGGCAGATAAATCCCCACAGGCCCTAAACCATAACCGTAGTCCTGAGCCTGTCGAAGGGCGGCTATCAACAAGAGCGCTAAGCTTTGAAACGCCGTTCACCTGCGGTGGCCTTCGGTTCCGAAAGCCTCAGCACTACGGTTATATATTATAACGGCTTTATACAAAAGCTTAGAGCAACCCTGCACTTCGCATACTTGAAAATCCATCCCGGCCGATGATGACATGGTCATGCACGGCAATCCCCAAGCGCTTGCCTGCATCGATAATCTCGCGCGTCATGGCAATATCCTGACGGCTGGGGGCACTGTCGCCGCTGGGGTGGTTGTGAACCAGAATGATTGCCGCAGCGCCCAGATCGATCGAACGGCGGATGATCTCGCGAATGTAGATTGGCGCTTCGTTGATTGATCCTTCACCCGCAATTTCGTCGCGGATCAGCATATTCTTGGCGTTGAGATAAAGCACGCGGACCCGTTCAATGGTGAGATGCGCCATGTCGAGGCGCAAATAATCCAGCATCGCCTGCCAGCTTGAAAGGATCGGCTGCTCGCGGATTGGTTCGGATGCCATGCGCAGCGCCAGTGCCTGTACGATCTTGATTGCCGACACGGCCTTTTCACCAACGCCTTTTTGATGAAGCAGGCTGTAAGCATCGGCTGTAAAAACCGAAGACAGATTGCCGTAATGCGCAATCAGATGTTTTGCGATCGGTTTGGTATCGATCCGCGGAATGGCGAGCATCAGCAGATATTCGAGCAGTTCATGATCGAGCAGCGCATCACCGCCCTTGTCAAGCAGGCGCCCGCGCAGACGATCGCGGTGGCCCTCACCATAATGACTTTGATCTTCGCGTAATTTCCCCATGCCATGGCGCTTGTTCCGCAAATTCGACTGGGCTGCAAGGAGTTTAAGGAAATCGCCGTTGCATGCCCTGGGACTTTGGCGCATTTGTGCAACCGATGGAGGAAGAGCCTACAGAACCCTCGCCGCAAAGGCGCTGGACCAAGCGCCATATTTTTGGCGCTGCTTTTCTGTTGCTGTTCATTTTGATCGCGATTGCCTGGTGGCAGCGTTTCCATATCGCCGATAGCTATATCCGCGATCAACTCCGCAAAAACGGCATTCGCGCAACATATGAAATCGAGGAGATCGGTTTGCGCACCGAACGCTTGCGCAACCTTGTCGTTGGCGATCCGGCCAACCCCGATATGACGGCGAAAAGCGTCGCCATAGATGTAACGATAGGTTTTGGTATGCCAGAGATCCGCATGATCCGGGCAAGCGGGGTGCGCCTAAAAGGACGTTTTGCGCAAGATAAGCTCTATCTCGGCGAGCTTGATAAGCTACGCGATATGGACAGCAAGGATCCGATGACGCTGCCAGATATCAATCTGGCCTTGCGCGACACAGTATTATCGCTGCGAACGCCTTGGGGCGGGATAGGGATAGCGGCGCAAGGGCAGGGCAATTTGCGTAACCGTTTCGATGGCCGTCTGGTAGCGCATTCGCGGCGGATGGCCAATGGCGGATGCTTGGCAAAGGGGCTGCGCTATGACGGACGCTTGCGCATACGCAATGTCCGCCCGGAATTTACCGGGCCTTTAAGGGCCGAGGCGGTAAATTGTGACAATCGGCAGCTGGCATCGGTTGCGCCGTCGATCGATGGCACGATCCGATTCACCGAAAGCTTCGATCGCTGGGTTGGCGATGTCGAATTTCGAGCGCAGTCGGTACGGTCGGGGAACCGCAATGCGAACGATATTGCAGGCGATTTCGACTTTGATGGCAATGCCCGGCGCATGGCCTATAATATGATGCTTGTTAAAGCGGCGTTGCAAACCCCGGAAATTGCAACACGTCAGGTTTCCGGCAATGCACGGGGAACGCTGTCTTTTGGCAGCGAGGGGGCGGTGCTGGCTTCGCGCGGATCAGCCAGTCTGGCGGGGGCATCGTTGCCGCCGACAATGCTGCCGTCGATGGGCGCGCTGGTCGGCGGTACGAAAACAACGCCAATCGGGCCTGTTGTCGCCAGGCTTGCACCTGCGCTGCAAAGTGCCGCGCGCGGTTTCGACAGCACATTCGATTTCGATATCGCGTTGTCGCCGAATGCAAATACTATAGACTTGGACCGAATGTTTGTGCGGTCGGATAGTGGTCTGATCCTACGACAGGAATCGCGTTTCGCAATCAGGGGTGGGGCACTTTCAGGGCCGCTTGTATTGACGATGAACGGCGGCGATCTGCCCGTGGGCCGATTGTCTATGCAACCAAGCCGTGACGGCTGGAAGGGGACGCTTGCGTTGCAGCCCTATTCGGCAACGGGAGGTAGTGCCAGCATTCCCAGCTTGGCCTTTGAAGGCGGTGGCGGACGACCATGGACTTTCCGGGGGCAGGCAGTGCTCAGCGGACCGTTGATGGGAGGCAGCATTACCGGGCTCAGCCTGCCGATAGATGGCGTGATTTCCGGCAATGGCTTTGCGATGAACAGCGGTTGCACGGACGTTCGCTATACCTCGATTGCCACCGGTGCAGTGCGTTTGCCGGCAGGCCGTATGCGCGCCTGTCCGCAAGGCGGATCGATCCTCTCGATTGCCGGCGGTAAAACCCGCTTTGCCTTCACCATGCCGACGCTGGCCTTGGCGGGTACGCTTGGAACCTCTCCATTCCGAGCAAATGGCAGTGGCGTGGCCTTTGATCTGGATCGTGGCTTCGGTGCCAGTAACGTTGCCATCGATTTGGGTCGCGGCGATGGCGTCAGCCGGTTCAGCATCGTTCGTTTCGATGGCAAATTCGAAGGCTCAGGCATACGCGGTACGCTTACGGGCGGAACAGGGCAAATCGGCACAGTGCCGCTGCTGATCGGCGAGGCACAGGGGCAATGGCGATGGCAGAACGATATCCTCAGCCTCAATGCGACTTTGTTTGTGACCGATGCGACGGAGGTCGACAGGTTCAACCGATTGCGCGTACCCGATTTTCATTTGAATCTGGCCAATAACCGTATTTCGGCAATCGGTACCCTGACCGAACCGGAAAGCGGCGCCCAGGTCGCTGACGTGCAGATCCTGCACGATCTGGCCAATGCGCGCGGCAATGCCTTGCTTTCGGTCGATGGTTTGCGGTTTGACGACCGTTTGCAACCTGAAAAGATAACGCCGCTCACGCTTGGCCATATCGCCAATGTGCAGGGCCGTGTTTCGGGCACCGGGCGGATCGAATGGAATGGCGAAAGCGTGCGCAGCACCGGGCGTTTTTCGGTTGCGCCTACCGATCTGGCAGCCGCATTTGGGCCTGTCGATGGGCTGTCGACCGAGATTGTCTTCACTGACCTGCTCGGCATGGTAACAGCCCCCAATCAGCTGGCACGACTGAAAACGGTCAATCCCGGCATCCCGGCGTTCGACGGAACGATCCGTTATCAGCTGCTTCCCGATCAGAAGGTGCAGATCCAGGAAGGTCGCTGGCCTTTCTATGGGGGGGAGCTGATCCTTGAACCGACGATCCTCGATTTCGATGTCGAGGCAAAACGGGAATTGACCTTTCGTCTCATCGGTCTTGATGCCGAAAAATTTCTTGGCAATTACGATTTCGAAAATTTGCGGGTGTCGGGCACATTCGATGGCACTTTACCCATGGTGTTCGATCAGCAGGGCGGTCGGATTGTCGGTGGCTGGCTGGTTTCGCGAGACGGTGGTGGCGAACTGAGCTATCTGGGCGAACTCAGCTACAAGGATATGGGCGCAATGGCGAACTTTGCCTTTCAGGCGCTGCGTTCGATCCGTTTCGAGGAGATGCAGATCGGTATCGACGGCAATCTGGGCGGCGAGGTAGTGACCGAAGTGCGCTTGCGCGGGGTGAAACAGGGTAGCCTTGCGCAGCGCAACTTCATTACACGGCAGCTCGCAAAATTGCCTTTGGAATTCAATATACGCATTCAGGCCGAGTTTTTATCACTGATCGGCAATATTCGTACCATCTACGATGGCGAATATGCGGCCGAACGGTTCAAGAGCCAAATCGAGCTGCCCGAACCGGTTCCGGGAGAGTGACAGTCGGATGAATGGGATATTCAGAAATGCGAAAGCGGGAGGGCGGTAAATGCGAGATGAATTGACGCATGGTCGCGATAATGCGATTCGGCACAAGTTGAAGAAAGGATCATTCACCCTTTTGCCGCTTGCGGTTCTTGGGCTTAGCATGACGGGTTGTGTGCAGGTGACTGCACCGGATAAACCCATTGTGATCAACCTGAATATTGCAATCCGGCAGGATGTGCTCGTCAAACTCGATGCGCCATCCAAAAAACTGGTGGAAGATAATGGGGAAATATTCTGATGCCTTTAAGTGAAAAAATGCAAGACCGACTGGAAATGCTTGTTGCCGCGTTGTTGATCGGTGCAACTGCGACCACGGCGGCTTATGCGCAGCGTGATCCCGCCTATCAGGCCGCACGCAGTCAGGGCTTGGTCGGGGAAAAGACCGATGGCTATCTGGGCTTTGTGACGGCCCCAAGCCCGGCTATCAAGGCGCTGGTCGATGATATCAACATCAAACGCAAGGCAAAATATACGGAAGAAGCCATGGCTAATGGTGCAACGGTTGAGGAATTTGCCTTTCGTACAGGCTGTCGACTGATTGCGGAAAAAACGGTGCCGGGTGAAAAATACCAGGCCCCCGACCGCAGCTGGCGCACGCGTGACGCAAATCCACCGCAGCTGGATGCGCGCTGCCCCTGAGTGGGATCCGTAGATAAAGCTTTTGCCATAGCCCTGAGCCTGTCGAAGGGCTATGGTACTGCATCAAGCCGATGTCATCAGGCTAAAAAGGGTCTATTCCGGCTTTCACATCAAAGCAATATTCTTCCCAACCCCCTGTTGACTTGAAACACACCCCCGCCTAAAGCGCGCGTGCCTTGGCGGGGTTGCCCGGTTCCATGGCGGTTCTCTCTTGTCGAAACATGGAGGAATTGCATGGCTTCCGATAACTCCGCGCAGGATGGCAACGGCAATAAAGACCCTCGGCTCGATTCGTTAGACATGCAGCTGAAACAGGTCCGGAAGGCCGAGGCAGAACGTACGGGCAACGATGCGCCCCCGGCCAAAGGAATGCGGCAGGGAAATCGCGTGTTGACCGAACTGATCGCCGGTCCTGCGGGTGGTGCTCTTGTTGGCTGGTTGTTTGACCGGTTTTTCGACACCGCGCCAGCGCTTCTGTTGGTCTGCATGTTTTTGGGCATCGCAGTCGCCTTCAGGAATATATATCGAATTTCACAGGAGCGTCCGGAATAAGTCTGGGCGCTTTGGTTGTATAATCGCGGCCCCGCTTGCGGGGCTGTTGGCATAAGCAGGGTTGGCAAAAAGTGGCAGGCGAAAGCGGCAAAATCGATCCGATGCACCAGTTCCAGATCGAGCCTTTGGCGAAACTGGATTTGTTCGGATACGACATCTCCTTCACCAACTCATCATTGTTCATGATTGTCGTGCTGGCTGCCATCTGGGTCTTCATGGCCGGTGGCATGAAGCGCGAGCTGGTCCCCGGTCGCTGGCAGATGGCGGTTGAGGGTGTTACCGGCTTCATCAACAACATGATGAGCTCGAGCATCGGACCCGAAGGCAAAAAATATGTGCCGTTGGTTTTCTCGCTTTTCATGTTCATCCTGTTTGCAAACTTCATGGGCATGATGCCGATCGGTATCGTTCCCGGCGCGCATCCCTTCACCGTCACCAGCCACCTGACCGTTACCGCGGTGCTTGCGGTGCTCAGCTTCGGTACCGTGCTGGTCGTGGGGTTGTGGAAGCATGGCCTGCATTTCTTCAGCCTGTTCGTGCCGCATGGAACGCCTTGGTGGCTGTTGTGGCTCATCCCTTTGATCGAGCTGTTCTCTTTCCTCATCCGCCCGTTCAGTCTTGCGCTGCGTCTCTTCGTCGCCATGACCGCTGGTCACGTGCTGATGAAGGTGCTCGCTGGCTTTGTGATCAATGGCCTGAATGCGGAGGCTGTGTGGGTGGCCCCGCTTGTCAGTATTCCCTCTTTCATCCTAATGATCGGCATCACGCTGCTTGAGTTGCTGGTGTGCGCGATCCAGGCCTATGTCTTTGCCCTTTTGACCTCGCTCTACATCAACGACGCGGTCAATCTCCACTAAGTTTTTCAACCAAATCCAAAGTTTAACAGGAGTTATTATCATGGAAGCAGAAGCAGCAAAATTGATCGGTGCCGGTCTCGCAGCAATCGGTGCGGGTCTTGCAGCCGGCGGCGTGGGTAACGTCTTCGGTTCGTTCCTTCAGGGCGCGCTGCGCAATCCGGCGGCTGCCGATAGCCAGCAGGGCCGTCTCTTCATCGGCTTCGCGGCTGCGGAACTTCTGGGTCTGCTCGCGTTCGTCGTGGCGATGATCCTGATCTTCGTTGCCTAATAAAGCTTAGGGGAGGACACCCCGGCGCATCGACGCCGGGGGCACCCCCTTATTTTACCCTCCATATAGCGAGCGGAAAACATGCCTCAAATCGCCCAGATCCTGGAAACCTATGCCTCGCAGTTCTTTTGGCTGCTGCTGGTTTTCGGCATTCTCTATTTTGTGATCGGCCGTGGCATGGTGTCGAAAATCGACGCCAATGTCGAAGCCCGCGACCGGAAGATTGCTGACGACCTTGCCGCTGCCGAACGCGCGCGTGCCGAGGCTGAAGTCATGGTTGCAGGTGGGGATGATGCCTTGAACACCGCGCGCGGTGAGGCGCAGGCCAAGGCGGCTGCGGCGAAGGCCAAGGCCGCCAAGGATGCAGAAGCGCGGCTTGCAAAGGCCGATGCCGAAGTGGCTGCCAAGCTTGCCGCTGCCGAGGCCGATCTGGGCAAGGCGCGTTCGACTGCGATGGCGGGTATCGAAAGCATTGCTGCCGAAGCGGCTGCGGATATCGTTGCCAAGGTGTCAGGCGTGAAAGTCAGCGTGGCCCAGGCCGCGTCTGCAGTGAAAACGGTAATGGTCAATGGCTGAAGAAGCGAAAAATTCGGACGGCACTATGCTCGAGGCCGATCAGGGCCAGCATGAGGCTTTGGGTCATACGGCAAGTGTCGAGCATGACGGTGTGGCGGGACATGCCGATCCAAAGGCGCTCGGCATGGATGCGACGATGTGGGTCGCGCTGGCGATGGTGCTGGTGATCGTCCTTGCGCTTTGGAAGAAAGTGCCTGCCATGATTGCGGCTGCGCTCGACAAACAGATCGCCGGGATCAAGGCACAGCTCGATCAGGCAACGGCTTTGCGCAAGGAAGCCGAGGGGATCAAAGCCGAATATGAAGCGAAGGCGCGTCAAGCGGCGGTCGACGCCGAGGCGATAAAGGCCAATGCCGAAGAAGAAGCAAAGCTTATTGTAGCCAAAGCCAAGAATGATGCGACCGCGCTGATCGGTCGCCGTTCCAAGGCTGCTGAAGAAAAGATTGCGGCTGCCGAGCGTGCCGCCATTGCCGATGTGCGTGCCAAGGCGGCGGCGGCGGCGGCGGCGGCTGCAGAAATGCTGATTGCGGCCAATCATGATGTGAAAGCCGACAGTGGGCTGATCGATCAGACGATCGCCAAGCTGAATTAGTCTATCATTGGCAGCTACCGAATAAGAGTCTAAATCTTAACCGTAGCCCTGAGCCTGTCGAAGGGCGTCTCTCCAGCGTAGTGCTATAGCTGAGAAGCGTCCTTCGACAGGCTCGGGACTACGGTTTTATTTGACGCTGTCGTGCTTGTCGCTTGGGCTTTACATCAAAACCTGATCATAATCCGCCGCGCCAGCGCAGGCGAAATACTTTCCACAACCCGCAGCAGTTTCACCATTCCCACATTCGCTTCTTTGGCATTGCTCTCGATCGCATCAACGATCTGTGCCGCACAATCCTGCGCGCTCATCTTTTTGCTGCTGCGTCCGGCGGTCATCTTGGTATCAACCACCGGCGGCAGTACCTCAAGCACGTGGACATTTGTCTCCGCTAACTGTGCGCGTAAGGCCATGGTATAGCTGCGCAAAGCCGCTTTGGTTGCGCAATAGATCGGCCCGCCCGCGCGCGGTGCGATTGCAAGGCCTGAGGTAACATTGACGATCATTGCCTCAGGCCGCGTTTTCAGCATCGGCATCAGCCTGGTAATCAAATGAACCGGTGCATTCAGGTTTAAAAAGATGCAGCGATCATTATCGGCCAGATCGGGCGCCGCCTCACGGAAATCATGGTCGCTGCCTGCGCCTGCATTGTTGATCAATATGTCGATCACACGATCCTTCATCGCCAAGAGCACCGCATCGACCCCCGCTTGGGAACACAGATCAGCGGCGATAACCTCATAGCCTGCGGTCTTCGCATCCGCGATCCGTTCCGGCGTACGACCGGTGACGATCACCTGCGCATTTTTTGCCTTCAGCTGTTTTGCAAGCTCGCGCCCGATCCCGTCGGTACCGCCAGTGAGCAATATGGTTTTTTCCGCAACTTGCATGCATTCCCTCCCTAGCGTTGTTCGCAAACAGCTATCATATTGCTATGCAATGTCCAAAGCCGATCGCCCTGAACTGCCCAATGCCGCCTCCCGTTTTAACGAAGAAGCGCAGACCTTTGCCGTGCGCGGCGCGGATCAGCCCGATCTGCAGGGCGGGGTTGCCGCAATCCGCAATGTGCTGAAGACCCTGCCGCTGAAATCCGGCGTGTACCGGATGCACGATGCGCGCGGCGATATCCTGTACATCGGCAAGGCGCGTGCCCTACGCAATCGGGTCGCGAACTACACGCAGGTCGATCGGTTACCCAAAAGACTGCAGCGCATGGTCGCATTGACACGCAGTATGACGATCGTGACTACCAACACCGAGGCCGAGGCGCTGCTGCTTGAGGCGCAGCTGATCAAGCGGTATCGCCCGGCCTACAACGTCTTGCTGCGCGACGACAAAAGCTTCCCCTTCATCCTGCTGCGTGCCGATCACGATTATCCGCGTATCCAGAAACATCGCGGCGCAAGGCGGCACAAGGGGCAATATTTCGGTCCTTTTGCCAGCGCGGGGTCGGTGAACACCACATTGAACGCGCTCGAAAAGATTTTCCTGCTGCGCAGCTGCACCGACAGCTATTTCAACAACCGCGACCGGCCCTGCATGCTTTACCAGATCAAGCGCTGTTCGGCACCCTGTGTCGGGCGGATCGATAAAGCAGGCTATGCCGAACTGGTGGCCGATGCCAAAAGCTTTTTGGGCGGGAAATCGACCGGCGTGCAGGCAAAGCTAGCCACCGAAATGCAGGCAGCGGCCGAAGATATGAACTTCGAACGCGCCGCGATGCTGCGTGACCGGTTAAAAGCGCTTACCTATATTCAGGGCACGCAGGCGATTAACGCCGGCGGCGTGGGCGATGCCGATATCTTCGCGATCGCATCGGAACAGGGGCATGTCGGCATCCAGGCCTTTTTCATCCGGGGAGGACAGAATTGGGGGCACCGTGCCTTCTTCCCCTCGCATGTCCAGGATATGAGCGAGGATGAAATCCTGACGCAGGTACTCGCCCAGTTTTACGAAGAGGTGCCGCCCGCGCGTTGCCTATTGCTCGACCGCAAATTGGTAGAGGGTGCGTTGCTTGCCGAGGCGCTTTCGGAAAAAGCAGGGCGCAAGGTTGATATCTCAGTACCTAAGCGTGGGGACCGGGCGCGGCTGTTGGCACAAGCTAAGCGTAATGCCGTAGAGGCGCTGGATCGGCGGCTGGCTGAGAATACCACCCAGGCAAAGCTGATGCGCGAAGTGGCCGAATTGTTTGATTTGTCCGAACCACCGAAGCGAATTGAAGTTTACGACAACAGCCATATTCAGGGCACTAATGCACTTGGGGCAATGATCGTTGCCGGGCCAGAAGGTTTCGTCAAAGGGCAGTACCGCAAATTCAACATCAAGCGAAACGAGACTTTGCCCGGTGATGATTACGGCATGATGCGCGAGGTATTCCAACGCCGATTTGCGCGCGCACAAGAGGAGGATCCCGATCGCGACAGGGGTGAGTGGCCCGATCTTGTGCTCATCGACGGTGGCAAGGGTCAGATGAGCACGGTAAAAGCGGCACTCGAGGAGATTGGGGTGGAGGATGTAGCCCTGATTGCGATCGCCAAGGGGCCGCATCACGGTCGCGAGGGACGTGAGGTTTTTCACTTTCCCGATGGTCGCGAGATAACTCTACCGGTGAATTCGCCAGTGTTATTCTATCTACAGCGCCTGCGCGACGAAGTGCATCGCTTTGCGATTGGCGCTCATCGTGCCAAACGCGCAAAGGCCATCACCGCCAGCCCGCTGGATGAGGTTCCGGGGATCGGACCTGCCCGTAAAAAGGCGCTGTTACTGCACTTTGGCACCGCGCGTGCGGTACGATCTGCTAGCCTGGAAGATTTGCAGAAAGCCCCCGGGGTATCAGCCGTGGTGGCGCAGACGGTATATGATTATTATCATGATGGTGAGTGAGAGATGGTACGGCATGGTCAGTTTTTCTTCTAACCATGCCGCCATATTTGCTACCGATTATCGAGCTGCGCCCGCACCGCTCGCAGCCCTTTGCGCGTGATGCGATAAGGTGCGCCCCCGATGCTGCCAATCAGCCGCTTGCGGCGCAGTTTTCGGAATACCGCAAGCGTGCAATCCTCAAGGTGCCAACCATCACGATTCATGCAATCGACTTCGATGATACTGCCTTTCTCGTCAAAGCGGTGGATGATAGACCCGCCTTGCGCCAGCGCGTGCAGCACGCGCTGTTCATATTTTGAAACATTCATGAAAAACCTGTCCGTTGAATATACAAGAATATGTTCGAAACGCCGCACGGCGTTCCAACTTGCATGTCCGGCTGCCGACGTGACGACGTCGCGTGGGCCGGATTAACGGATGGCAATCTCTTGCATTATTCCCTCGATAGGTTTCATTCGAAAATAGCAGCCCGTGAAGCGGCGTCAAGCCGGATAGATATAGAAGATGTCAAGTACCGGCATGACAGCACCGCAATCCCTCGTTATACCCTCCCACAATGACCATATCCGCCAAGCCAAGTCCTGAAGATCCACCACCAGTACAGAATAGTCCCCGGTTCGAGGATCGAGTGCTGGTGGGCTTCGTTATCGTCTCTACGCTGGCGATGGCATGGATCAGCTTTCCGTTCTTCGGAGCGATCTTGTGGGCGCTTGTCATTACAATTGCCTTTGCACCGATTCACGACCGTTTGCTGCTACGCACGCCCACCAGGAAAAACAGCGTTGCGGTTCTGACGTTGTTGATTATCATTGCGCTTGTTATAATTCCGGCCTTTGTCGTGGGATCAATGATGGTCGACGAAGCGCTTGCGACTTACAACTCCATCCAGTCGCGCGAAATCGATTTCGGGCAGACGATGCGTGATGTTCAGGCGATGGTTCCGACGCAGTGGCGTTTGGCCTTTGAGCGCTATGTGTCTCCGGATATCGAAGCCCTGCAAAGTCGCCTGACTTCGGTGTTAAGCTCCGGCCTGCAACTGATTGCGCGCGAAGCGGTTGCAATCGGACAGGGTGCTTTCAGTTTCGCACTGACGCTCGGTGTAATGCTCTATCTGAGCTTTTTCTGGTTGCGCGATGGGCGACAGCTAAGCCGACGGATTGGCGAGGTAGTTCCGATGCGTCCAGAACAACGCCATGCGTTATTCGAGAAATTCACCACCGTTGTTCGGGCCACTGTAAAAGGCAGCGTCATCGTCGCTTTGGTCCAGGGTATATTGGGCGGACTTCTTTTCGCTATTCTCGATATTCGTGCCGCCGTGCTTTGGGGCGTCGTAATGGGAATATTGGCGTTGATTCCGGCAATAGGCACCGGATTAGTATGGTTTCCTGTCGGCATTTATCTGCTCATATCCGGCAGCGTCTGGCAAGGTGTCGTATTGTTGCTTTGCGGTTTTTTCATCATCTCAATGGTCGACAATGTCCTCCGTCCTATTCTGGTCGGTCAGGATACGCGAATGCCCGATTATGTCGTTCTAATATCCACCTTGGGCGGCCTCAGCGTAATGGGGATCAACGGTCTGATCGTCGGCCCGGTGATTGCGGCAATGTTTATCGCCGCATGGGAAATATTCGCTGAAAGCCGATCCGAAGAACGGTTTTAGCGATATACGTCAGCGCGTCGAAACCTTTTGCATTGGCTGAAACTTACCCAGCCCGCAGCCCGCACCTTCGCGTATCCCGCCGCCGAAGCTTTGCAGCACACGTATCGTATCGACGCTACACAGCTGACTGGTGCTCGTACGATAGGAAAAGCGCTGCTCGAAACCTAGGCTTGGGCAACTGTAGGGCAAGGTGTTGCGATAAACCTTACCGCCAGTCGTCTTGAAATCTATCGTATTGTTGTCGATGACATTTGTGGAACGGATGCTGCTGATCTGTATGCAATCCCGCACTTCGCCTGCCGGTGTATAAGCCGCCAGGGCTTTTGCACGACGTTCGCTCACACTTCCGCCCGAAATCGCTGCGGTGGTGATACCCATGATCGCGAAACCGGCTGCAGCACCCAATAAGATATGCCTTTTCATTGCCATCCTCCTATGATCGAAATCCATTACGACAATTGCCTATAATGGCTTAACCGGTGCTGACCGGCTTTGTTGGGGGCGGGGTTTTCGCTTTGAATTTGCATAGATCGACAACGACACAGCGCCAGCATTCGGGTTTGCGCGCTTTGCAGACATAACGACCATGCAGGATCAACCAATGATGCGCCCCTAGCCGGAACGGTTCGGGCGTACGCTTATCGAGCAGTTTTTCTACGGCCAATGGAGTTTTTCCCATGGCCAGACCCGTACGGTTGCCGACACGAAAAATATGCGTGTCTACGGCAAAGGTTTGCGCTCCGAATGCGGTATTCATCACGACATTCGCGGTCTTGCGCCCGACGCCCGGCAATGCTTCCAGCCGATCGCGATCCGCGGGAACGCGACCTTCATGATCGCGTACCAATATTTCCGATAAAGCAATCACATTCTTGGCCTTGGCGTTGTAAAGCCCGATCGTACGCACATGCGCCTTCAGCCCGTCTTCACCCAGATCAAGCATTTGCTGCGGCGTCTTTACGTTTTCGAACAGCCTTTTCGTAGCTTTGTTTACGCCAACATCGGTTGCCTGCGCCGACAGAACAACGGCAACAAGCAACTGATAGTCGTTGCCATAGGCAAGTTCGGTCTGTGGATCGGGATTTGCTTCCGCCAGACGACGATAGAATTCAAAGATATCGGCTTTCTTCACAATAAGGAATTACTTCACCAGCTGTTCTTTGCCATCGACGCTTTCGCGGATATTTTCATCGCGCAGACCGATGCCAATCATGGCCTTGGGGTTTTCCATCTCGGTCGACACGACGGGATAGGCGCAGTAGTCCGCTGCATAATAGGCGCTTGGACGGTGGTTGCCGGACAGACCGATGCCGCCAAAAGGGGCCGCGGAAGAGGCACCGTTGGTTGGCTGGTTCCAATTGACGATGCCTGCCCGGCTGTTCGACCAAAACTGGTTATATTGCTCGGGCGATCCGCCGATCAGCGAAGCGGACAAACCAAAACGGGTGTTGTTTGCTTCGTAGATCGCGTCTTCGAAACTGCCGACGCGGACGATCTGCAACAATGGACCAAAGAGCTCGATATCCGGACGCTCGCGCATATCGGTGACATCGATTATACCCGGCGAAATAAAAGGAAGGCTATCCTTGGGCCGTGTCATATGCCTAATCGGGCGACCACCGTTGCTCATCAAGGCAAGAAAACTTTCGGTCAGCCCGTCCGCTACATCATTATCGATCACAGGGCCCATAAAGGGGGCAGGCTCAGCGTGCGGGTGGTCAATCAAAAGGCGGTCTGCAAGGCGTTTAACCTCGGGAATGAAGCTGTCGTACAGGCTGTCTTTCACGATCAGCCGTCGTGCCGCCGTGCAGCGCTGTCCGGCAGAAAGAAAGGCCGATTGCACCACCAACGTTGCCGCGCTTTGAAGGTCGCGTGTGTCCCAGACGATGATCGGGTTGTTTCCGCCCATTTCAAGCGCAAGGATCTTGTCTGGCCGTGTCGCGAACTGGCGGTTCAATGCGATGCCGGTCTGTGCGGACCCTGTAAAAAGCAGTCCGTCGATACCTTCATGCGCCGAAAGAGCTTTGCCCACATCGGGCCCGCCTTGCACGATATTGATTACGCCTTCGGGTATTCCGGCATGCCTGTAGAGCGAGATCAAATGTTCACCGACTGCGGGTGTTTTTTCGGACGGTTTAAAAACGATCGCGTTTCCAGCAAGCAGTGCAGGCACCATATGGCCATTAGGCAGATGCGCCGGAAAATTATAGGGACCAAGCACGGCCAGCACGCCATGCGGCTTATGCCGCAGCGCGCTCCTTGATCCGGGCTTGCCCTCCAAGCGGCGCTGAGAAGTACGGTCGGAATAAGCACGGATCGATATGTCGACCTTTGCAATAACCGATTCCACCTCAGTTCGTGCTTCCCATAAGGGTTTTCCAGTCTCACGTGCGATCAGATCGGCAAAAACATCAAGCTGCAAGCGTGCCCGACCAGCAAATTGACGAAGTTTTTCGATACGCTCGCTTAAGGAGAGCGCTGCCCATTGCGGCCAGGATGCCCGCGCGGCGTTGACGGCCAAGTCGACATTGCTTGCCTCGCCGCGCCACAATTCCTTACCCGTTGCCGGTTCGATGGAAAGCAATGCTGTCAATTTCGCTCCGCTTGATGAGCCTGCAGATCGTGAATTAACCACATCTTGGCAGGGGAATGCTTGCAATCAAGTAAATTATCGGTCGCCTACATATTTGATCCATTGGCACGCAGGGCCAAACCATAACGCCTGATTTGTTCGACTTTGGCCTGCAAGGGTATCCAGTCATCCCGTTCGGCAATCGCGGCCCATATGGTTTCGACCTCGTCGATCAGCATCGAACTGGGTAGTTGTTCATGCCAATAGCTGTCGCTTTCAATCGACTTATAGCGCGTCAGCATTTCAGCGAAAACGTCGTAAACTCGGTCATCATAACTATCATTCCGGCTTTTGCCGCCACGATGAAAATGGAAAAAGTCGGCGATTGGCATGTTGGTTGCGATCATTGCCCGTTCGGCTGCTTCCACCAATGCACGATCGCTATCTTCTCCCTGCGATTGCACTCCCAATCGCCATAGAAAACGCCGAACGAAGGCGATTTGAAATTGTTCGCCAAACTTTTCCAGTGCCTCGACCAAGGGCGGTGAATCGCAAATCACACGCAATGAAATTGCCAGTTGCGCCAGGTTCCAGTGCATCGCTTCCGGCTGGCGACCAAAGCTGTATAGTCCGGTCTGATCAAAATATGCAGCCGTAAAACCTGGGCTCCATGTCGGGTTGAACCGCCAGGGGCCATAATCGAAACTTTCGCCGGTGATATTGATATTGTCGGTATTAAGAACGCCATGAACAAAACCCGCAGCCATAAATGCCGCAGCCTGATCGGCAACGCGCGCAACGGCAGCCCGCATAAGCTGCGCTGGTGGATTGTCGCCAGGCTTTAGATTGTACAAATTTACCAGAACATAGTCGACCAAAGCTTCCATGCGCTCCGCATCCTGTTCATAGGCTATTCTCTGAAAAGTGCCGATGCGAATATGGCTGTGACTCAAGCGGACAAGTACGGCGGAGCGGGTTGGCGAAGGCTCGTCATTCCGCCACAATTCCTCACCGGTTTCGATTACGGAGAATGTTTTGGATGTTTCGACACCCAGCGCTTCCAGCATCTCTGTCGCCAATATTTCGCGTATCGCGCCTTTCAGCGTTAGCCGCCCGTCGCCGTCACGGCTGTAGGGCGTGGTACCCGATCCCTTGGTTCCCAAATCCAGTAGCCTGTCTTCATGATCGCGCAACTGGGCAAAGAGAAAGCCGCGTCCGTCGCCGATATCGGGATTGTATGTTCGAAACTGATGGCCGTGATAGCGCAAAGCCAGCGGCTCGGGCAAATTGTCAGGCAGCGGTTTGAATCGCGCGAAATGCGCAATCCATGCGTCATCGGTCAAGCCATCCAGCCCCACCGTCGCACCCCAACGGTCGTTTCGATAGCGCAATATCGCTTTTGGAAAATCGGCCGCTTTCACGGGATCGCCTATCTGCGCGCCAAGGCTGGTGATTTTCGGATCGGCGCGGTAGGGGGCTGGCAAGGGATTCACATTCATTGCCGCCATCTGGGGGGCAGAAACGGGAAAGGCAAGCATGGCCGCATATGAAGACGGCTATTGGTGGTCAGGCGACGGGCTTCGCCTGCATTATCGCGACTATGCGGGACCCAAGGCGCGTGCGCCGCTGATCTGTATGCCAGGCCTAACCCGTAACGCTCGCGATTTTGAACCGGTGGCGACATTGATGGCGGGTAAACGGCGGCTGCTGGTGCTTGAATTTCGCGGCCGGGGTGAAAGCGCTTATGCCAAGGATCCCATGACCTATGTGCCGCTCACTTATGCGCAGGATGTCGATATATTGCTGCGCGAGCTTGATTTCAAAAAATTCGTTGCTGTGGGGACGTCATTGGGCGGGATCGTTTCCATGCTGTTGGCCGGCCAGTGGAAGGAACGCATGGCAGGAGTAATCCTGAACGACATAGGCCCGGATATCGGGGCGGCTGGAGCAAACCGCATCCGCGGCTATGTAGGGCAGGGACGCAGTTTTGAAACCTGGATGCATGCTGCGCGCGCAATGGCGGAGGTGCAAGGCGATATCTATCCGGATTATGGACTCGAAGATTGGCTTCGTTCTGCCAAACGCACCTGCAAACTTTCGGGCAATGGACGCATCGTTTTCGATTACGATATGAAAATTGCCGAACCATTCCGTTTGCCCGGCGGCGAAGCCGGGGTCGATCTATGGCCTGCCTTTTCCGCAATGCAGGATATACCGATGCTGATCTTGCGCGGGGAAAAATCAGACATATTGGAAAAACCGACCGCTGCAAAAATGCTGCGCAAAAATAATGCGGCCAAAATTGTAACGATAAAAGGCATCGGTCATGCGCCTTCGCTTGATGAGCCAGAGGCGCAGGCCGCCATTATGGAATTTCTGGGGGCAATCAAATAGGCATGACCAAAGTTCGTATTCTTCATCTTTTCAGCAGTTTCAATCTAGGCGGGCAGGAAACGCGCGCCGTGCGGCTGATGAACCATTTCGGCGATAGAGCAAAGCATAGCATCCTTTCTGCCATGCCTGACCGGATGGAGGCCCGAGATGCCATCGACCGCAAGATCGAGGTCGAGTTTCCCGGGGATTCTGCACCTGCATTGCATGGTCGCCCCGGTATGGGAAGATACCGCAAGCTTGGGCAATATATGAAAAGATTCCATCTCGTCCTCAGTTACAATTGGGGTGCGATGGATGGGGTCATGGCGCGTACCTTGCTTGGCGCGAGCATGGGCCTCCCGCCGCTGATCCATCACGAAGACGGTTTCAACGAGGATGAGATCGAGAAGCTGAACTGGAAACGCAACTGGTTCCGCATCATTGCCCTGCAGCGCGCAGCAGGGATAGTCGTGCCATCGCTGACATTGGAGAAGATCGCACGGCAGGTGTGGCATCAACCGGCTGAACAGATCTACCGTTTCCCAAATGGTGTCGATGTCGATCGCTATCACAAAAAGGTGCAGCGCGGTTCCTTCCCCGGCTGGACGAAGCGCGAGGGGGAGGTGGTGGTTGGCACCGTCGCGGGTTTGCGCGCAGTCAAGAACTTGCCCCTGCTGGTACGAGCGGTTGCTGCTGCCGGGCCCAACATCCGTCTGGCGATTGCGGGTGAGGGGCCGGAACGAACAGCGATCATGGCCGAAGCAGAACGGTTGAAGATTGCCGATCGCGTCATGCTGCCCGGTTTCCTGAAAGACCCGGCGCGGTTTATGGCGCTGTTCGATATCTTTGCGCTGTCATCAAACAGTGAACAATTTCCAATCTCGTTGATTGAAGCAATGGCGGCCGCGCGCCCCGTTGTTGCCACCAATGTAGGTGATATTGGCAATATGATTTCACGCGAGAACCGACGTTTTCTTGTGCCTCGGGATGACGAAGCAGCGCTTGCTGATGCTATCCGAACACTTGCCGGGGATGAGCAACTGCGCCGCGATCTGGGGCAAACCAATTATGCACGGGCAATTGCCGATTACAGTGAGACGGAAATGCTTGCGCGATATCAACAGCTTTACGGCGCAACAATGCGCCGCGCCGATTTTGCGCGACAAGACTGAACCATTGGTCTAGCGATTCTCGCTAATCCGGGGATGGCGCAAGGGGTTGAGCCGCAATTTTAGGGGTAGAGATACGTGTTCAAGGGGCTAAAACCCATTATCTATGGCGGTCGCGAGGTGTGGCCGCTGGTCGAAGGCGGCAAGGGCGTGGCCGCTACCAATCATGCAAGCTCTGGCGCATGGGCGGCAGCGGGCGGTATCGGTACGGTATCGGCGGTCAATGCCGACAGCTACGATGACAATGGCGACTGGATTCCGCAGATATTCAAGGGGCGTACCCGTGCCGAGCGGCATGAGGAGCTTGTCGAATATGGCATCAGGGGCGGCATCACGCAGGTGAAGCGTGCGTTTGATATTGCCGGGCCTAAGGGTGCTGTAAATATCAACGTTCTTTGGGAAATGGGCGGGGCACAGCGTATCTTGCATGGCATTCTCGAAAAGACCAGGGGGCTTGTTACCGGTGTTACCTGCGGGGCCGGAATGCCCTACAAGCTTTCCGAAATCGCGGCGCAATACGGGGTTTATTATCTGCCGATCATCAGTTCGGCGCGCGCTTTTCGCGCGCTTTGGAAACGCGCCTATCACAAAGTGCCCGAATGGCTGGGGGCGGTCGTCTATGAGGATCCCTGGCTTGCGGGCGGCCATAACGGACTTTCCAATGCCGAAGATCCGACCAAGCCCGAAAATCCCTATCCACGCGTAAAGGCGTTGCGCGATACAATGCGTGATGAGGGTATTTCGGACGATGTGCCGATCGTGATGGCGGGCGGCGTGTGGTACTTGCGCGACTGGAACGACTGGATCGACAATCCCGAACTGGGCCAGATCGCTTTCCAGTTCGGCACCAGGCCGCTCTTGACGCAGGAAAGCCCGATCCCGCAAGGCTGGAAAGACCATCTGACCAAGATCCCCGAGGGCGGGGTGCTGCTCCATAAATTTTCGCCGACCGGTTTCTATTCCAGTGCGGTGATCAATCCTTTCCTGCGATCCTTGCAGGCGCGATCCGAACGGCAGATACCCTATTCGCTGGAACGCGCGGGCGACCATACGGCCCAGCTCGATTGTGGGGTGAAGGGCAAGAATTTCTGGGTAACGCCGCACGATCTGCAGCGCGCACGCGAATGGGATGCGCGCGGGTTCACGATGGCGCTGAAGACGCCCGACAACACACTGGTTTTTGTAACGCCGGATGAAGGTGCCGTTATCCGCAAGGATCAGGCCGATTGCATGGGTTGTCTTTCGCATTGCGGTTTTTCGTCTTGGAAGGATCATGACAATAACTCGACCGGACGCCTTGCCGATCCGCGCAGTTTCTGCATCCAGAAAAGCCTGCAGAATATCGCGCATGGCGAAAGCATCGAAGACAATTTGATGTTTGCCGGGCACGCCGCTTATGAATTCGGGCGCGATCCTTTTTATTCCAATGGCTTCGTGCCGACGGTAAAACAGCTTGTCGATCGCATCCTAACCGGAGATTGATTTGCACCCGCCATTTACCTTTCATTGACCTTGTTGCTTTACGTCGGGGCCGTGTGGGGAATGATGTATGGCATTTGCAACTTCGGCATATCGAAAAGTGGAACCCGCGCGGTTGGATCAGCGTGCGGTGGTACGGCATCAGGTCATAGTGAAACGCACCACGGTGCGCGGGCATGGCCGCCAGCCTATAGAAGCCGAGCTTGACGATTTATCGATTTATGGCTGTCGGCTGCTGGTCGATGGCCTATTTAAAAATGGCGAGCGTATCTGGTTGCGCTTCGAGGCTGGGAAGCCAATCTCCGGTTCAGCCGTATGGTATGAAGCTGGCAAGCTGGGTTGCCGTTTTGATGAACCGATCGAACGCGAATTATTCCGTTCGCTGACTCTGGTTTTCGACTGAAGACTGCGGGTTGGCGCAAGCGCCGCCTTAGGCACCACAGATACTCAGAGCCTGCCCCGGCGAAGGCCGGGGGGCGAACGGTTTTCGAATATGCTTCAATCTAGAGCGTCGAGCTTTTAATCTGCATCCCCTCACCGTTCGCCTCGAGCGTAGACGAGAGGCCGCGCGTTCGCGCGCGATCGGTGGGTGTCTCGTCTTCGGGGCTTTGCTCCGAAGTTTATCCTGAGCGGCTGGCTTGCCAGCCAGTCGAAGGGCTCGACACGAACGGAAACGGAAGCGTTTCATATTTTTCGCACGACGCTCTAAAACGAAAAAAACCCTAATCCAAATCCCAGGCCCGTTCGCCGTGGCTGGCAATATCCAGCCCGTCGCGTTCCTCGTCTTCGCTGACTCGCATCGGAATGACCATCGCGACCATATAGCCAATGATTAGGGTAACGACCGCGGAATAGACCGCGACGATACCAACGCCCTTGATCTGCGCCCAAAGCTGGCTGGGCATAGTCATGCCCTCGGCAAAGCCATTGCCACCAAGACTTGGTGAAACCAGTACGGCAAGCAGGATCGAGCCCACTATGCCGCCGACACCGTGGACAGCAAAGACATCGAGCGAGTCGTCGATCTGTAGCGTGTTTTTAACCAGGCCGACGGCATAGAAACATATAAGCCCCGCCAATACCCCAAGGATGATCGCACCCATAGGCCCGACCGATCCGGCTGCGGGTGTGATGGTTGCCAGCCCTGCGATCGCGCCAGTGGCAAAGCCGACCGCCGTCGCTTTTCCAACCTTAACCTTTTCCAGCAGCATCCAGACGAGTGCCGCAACCGACGCTGCCAGATGCGTAACTATGATTGCCGTTGCTGCACCTTCGTCATTCGCCGCCAGTGCCGATCCGCCATTGAAACCGAACCAGCCGACCCATAGCAACCCAGCGCCTGCTACCGTCAGCGCCGGACTGTGCGGCAGCATCAATGTCTTGGGAAAGCCGATCCGTTTGCCAAGCATCAGCGCCACGACCAACGCCGATACACCCGCAGTCGTATGCACGACGATACCGCCCGCAAAATCGATGACACCCTGTTCTGCAAGAAAGCCATTACCCCATACCCAGCGGGTAACGGGTACATAGACGAGCAACGACCAGAGCGCGCTAAACGCTACAACCCAACCAAATCGTGCGCGCTCTACCCAGGCACCCACAATCAATGCCGGGGTGATGATTGCAAAAGTCATTTGGAATAATCCAAATACCAGTTCGCCGATTGTTTGTCCGTCGCGCATCGCAAACATGTTTGAAAACAGCATGTTTTGCGTGTTTCCTATAACAGATCCTCCGGTTGTGGAAAAGGCAAGGCTATAGCCGATCACGATCCACATTAGCGAGGTGATCGCAGCAATTGCTCCACATTGGATGAGAACCGAAAGGAAATTCTTGGCACGCACCAATCCGCCGTAGAAGAGAGCAAGGCCAGGAATTGTCATCAAAAGAACGAGAGCGGAAGACGTCAATATCCAGGCTGTATCGCCGCTATCGGGTGCAGCCTCCGCAATCACTTCCTGCGCAAATGCTGGCGTTGTCAGTGCTAAAGCGCCAACAATCAAGGCAGCTTTCGATGCAATGCGCATGTTTCGGTATTCCCCCGTTAAACTTCTCTTTGTGCAATGCCTTAGGCGAGGGCGGGGGTTGGCTCAAACACTAATTGCGCCAATACACGGCTTTTCGACAGGAAATTACGCCCACCCCTCCAGAACCTGGTCGGGGGGGCGATGGCCATCGGCGAAGATGCGGATGTTGGCAATCACCTTTTCGCCCGATGCCTCGCGTCCTTCAAAGGTTGCGCTGCCTAGATGCGGCAACAGCACGACATTGGGGATCGACAGAAAACGCTGATCGATCGCTGGTTCATGGTTGTAGACATCAAGGCCCGCCCCGGCGATCCGCCCGCGCTGCAGTGCTTC
Organism: Sphingorhabdus sp.; assembly: GCA_051657985.1. Classification (GTDB taxonomy): domain Bacteria; phylum Pseudomonadota; class Alphaproteobacteria; order Sphingomonadales; family Sphingomonadaceae; genus Sphingorhabdus_B. The sequence continues at coordinate 23,433 of JBOFLS010000167.1, forward strand.
GATCAGTGCGTCTTCATCCACCAATTCGCCTCGTGAGCTATTGATCAGATAGGCGTCACGTTTCATCAACCCGATACGCTCCCGGTTCATGATGCGGTTGGTTTCCGCCGTTAGCGGGCAGTGGAGCGTAATGATGTCAGCTTTTGCCACCAACCGATCAAGATCGGGTTCAAAGACAATACCGAGTTCGTCCTCAATGCTGGCAGGTAGGCGGTGGCGTTTGTTGTAAATAATATTCATACCAAAGGCGCGGGCACGAACCGCCACCGCTTCACCAATCCGACCAAAGCCAACAATTCCCAATATTTTGCCACCGACTCGGTGGCCCAGCATTCCCGTTGGTGTCCAACCCTTCCATTCGCCCGAACGCATGAGCCTATGGCCTTCACCCAAACGGCGGGGAACGTTCAGGATCAAGGCCATTGTCAGGTCGGCGGTGTCGTCAGTGAAAACACCGGGTGTATTGGTGACAATGATCCCTTTTGCCTTGGCAGCCGCCAGATCGATATGATTCACGCCCGCACCGAAATTGGCAAAGAGCTTAAGCGAAGCAGGAGCCTGGGCAATTAGTTCGGCGTCAATACGATCGGTAACCGTCGGTACCAATATGTCGGTATCCTGCATCAATGCTGCGATTTCTCCTGCGGACATCGCATGGTCGCTGGCGTTGAAACGGCAGTCAAACAACTCGGCCATGCGTACCTCGATTTGCGGCAACAGCTTTCGGGTGATGGCGACGCGCGGGCGTTCGATACGTTGGAATTGGGACATATGCAGATTCCTAAGAGGTGCAATTGATTGACGTCAAGCCATCATGCTTGAACTGTCGGTACGGCTTACACTATAGAAAGGGGAAACAGGGCATCAGGCGGTTCAAAAATATGAATAATATTGTAAAATTATTAGTGCTGGGGGGCACCTTCATCGCGACTTCGACTGTTGAGGCACAATCAACGCGCAAAGTGCCTTATTGGGCTTCGATAAAGTCGGAAGAAGCCCGGATGCGTACCGGCCCTAGCACTGAATTTCCTGTGAAATGGGTATATAAACGGCAATATCTTCCCGTGAAGGTCATTGCAGTGCACGAAGTATGGCGCAAGGTCGAGGATCCCGATGGCGATCAAGGTTGGATGCATGTCAGTCTATTGACACCCAATCGCACCGCGATTGTAGCGATGCCCGGCATTTCCGAACTGCGCGACGAACCCGTGTCGACATCACGCATTTCATGGCGTGTCGAAAAAGGTGTTGTCGGTCGTATCGACGATTGCGAAAAGGGCTGGTGCCGCCTCGATGTTGCGGGACGCGCAGGCTATATCGAAACAGACAAGATCTGGGGAGAGGAAGTACCCTAAACACTTCTTTGTTCGTTTAGATAGTGTTTGCAGTTCTGTTGTTATTGAAGCGACAGACTGAGGAACAAGCGTGCCGTCGATTACTACATTACAAATGCTAGGTCTTGCAGGCATATTATCTTATGCAGCGGCGCGTTTTGCAACCAAGGCAGGGGTGCTTGGCTATAATCGTTATGCACTGGTCGCGGTGCCTGTGTCGGGAATGCCAAAAATGCCACGTGGCTTTCGCGTAGAAGCGCTGTCACCGGATGTACTCGCAAGCATTGAGATCGATGTTTCGCCAGAAGTTCAATCAGGGCGATTTGCACAAGGCCTAAGCTGTCTGGGAGCGTTCAATGCGAAGAATGAACTTGTTGGGGTCAACTGGATCGGTCTTGCGCCTTTTATCGAAGACGAGGTCCATGTTCGCTTTTCGCTACCCCAAGGCACCGCATGGGACACCGGATTGTGGGTGCGGCCTGACCATCGAATGGGGCGGGCCTTTGCCACGCTATGGGCTGGTACGGCGGGATGGCTGAGTGAACGTGGGTGTTTTTGGTCGATAAGCCGGATTGCCGATTATAAATTGCAGACGATCCAATCGCACAATAGGATGAATGCGGTGATCATCGGACATATCACGGTGATGAGGTTGTTCCGATGGCAATATATGGCGCAGGGTTTTCCGCGCCTGGTCCGTATCGATCATATTCCTGCCGAGATGCGGTTACCACTGCCTTAGCCGATTTCAAGCAAGACTCTGGCAAAAGGCGCTGCTAATCGGGCACCATGTCCGATCAAAAGCATCTCTACCTCGTTGATGGTTCCGCATATATCTTTCGCGCCTATCACCGCCTGCCACCCTTGACCAACATTCACGGTGAGCCAGTAGGGGCAGTTTATGGCTACACTTCCATGCTATGGAAACTGGCTGATGATCTGCATCAGGCCGATGGGCCAACGCATATGGCGGTGGTGCTGGATAAAAGTTCGACTTCTTTCCGCAATCAGATTTACGATCAGTATAAGGCGCACCGGCCCGAACCGCCCGAGGATCTGCGCCCGCAATTTCCGATGATCCGCGATGCGACCCGTGCCTTCTCGCTGCCGATGATCGAGGAGGATGATGTCGAGGCCGACGATATGATCGCAAGCTATGCCAAGGCCGCGCGCGCGGCCGGGTGGCATGTCACGATCGTGTCTTCGGACAAGGATTTGATGCAGCTTATCGAACCTTGTGTCGACATGTTCGATACGATGAAAAATCAGCGTATCCGTGATGAAGAAGTGATTGAGAAATTCGGGGTCCCGCCGGAAAAGGTGGGCGATGTCCTGGCGCTGATGGGCGACAGCGTCGACAATGTACCCGGCGTGCCCGGGGTAGGCCCGAAAACCGCAACCAAATTGATCCAGGAATTTGGTGATCTGGAAAGTGTACTCGCCGCCGCTTCCGCAATGAAGCCATCGAAGATGCGCGATAATCTGATTGAGCATGCCGATAAGGCACGATTGTCGAAAGTGCTGGTAACCTTGAAGGAGGATTGCCCGCTGCCGATCCCGATCGAGGATATGGCGCTGAGCACGATTCCCGAAGAACCGCTGGCGGCCTTTTTGCATCACCATGGCTTTACCTCACTGCTGAAACGTATCGGTCAGGTAACCAATACCACGGCCGCCAACAGGGCCATTGCCGGTGCGCCCAAACCTGCGGTCAAGAATGATAAGGGCATAGTGGCACCGGCTACAGGGCAGGCGGCAAGCCCTGCGCCGATGCCGCCGATCGATTTCGACGCTTATGAATGCGTGACTACGGTTGACCGGCTCGATCACTGGATATCAGAGGCGAGGGCTGCTGGCGTGGTCGGTTTCGATACCGAGACAGACAGTCTGCAGGCGGTGACTGCAAAGCTTGTCGGTTTCAGTCTGGCGACGGCCCCAGGCAAGGCCTGCTATGTGCCGCTGGCGCATGGCGGCACAGACATGTTTGCCGAAAAGCCCGAGCAGATCGCAACCCAAGACGCGCTTGCCCGGTTGAAGCCGCTGCTCGAGGATGAAAGCATCCTTAAAATCGGACAGAATTTAAAATATGACATGTCGGTGCTGCGCCAGCACGACATTGCTATCGTGCCGTTCGACGATACGATGGTGATGAGCTTTGCCCTGGATGCCGGACGGCAAGGGCATGGGATGGACGAGCTTTCCGAACTTTATCTTGGCCATTCGCCTATCACCTACAAGGCGATGACGGGAACGGGGAAAAGCAAGATAAGCTTTGCCGAGGTACCGCTTGCCGAGGCAACCAAATACGCCGCCGAGGATGCCGATGTGACGCTGCGGCTATGGCACTATATGAAGCTGCGCCTGGCACCTGAAAAGGTAACGCGCGTCTATGAACTGGTTGACCGCCCGCTGGTACCCGTGCTGTCGCAAATGGAATGCGCTGGGATCAAGGTCGATCGTAGCGTGCTGGCGCGATTGTCAGGTGAATTTTCGGGTCAGATGGACGTGCTCGAGAAAGAAATTCACGGGCTTGCGGGGCAACCCTTCGCCATTGGCAGCCCGCAGCAATTGGGCAATATCCTGTTCGACAAGCTTGGGCATAAAGGCGGAAAAAAGGGCAAATCGGGACAATATTCCACCGACGTGACCGTGTTGGAGGATCTGGCGGGGCAGGGGATCGAGATTGCGGGCAAAGTGCTCGAATGGCGACAGCTTTCCAAACTCAAATCGACCTATACCGATAGCTTGCAGGATCAGATCAACCCGAAAACAGGGCGCGTGCATACCAGTTACAGCCTGGTTGGTGCGCAAACCGGGCGGCTGTCGTCGACCGATCCCAATCTGCAGAACATCCCCATCCGCACCGAAACGGGCAGGCAGATCCGCGATGCGTTTGTTGCGGAACCCGGCAATGTCATCTTGTCTGCCGACTATAGCCAGATCGAGCTCCGGCTGGCAGCGCATATGGCAGATGTCGGACCGCTTCGCGATGCTTTCGAAAAAGACGAGGATATCCATTCGCGTACAGCGCAAGAGCTTTTTGGCGAGGTCAATCGCGACACCCGCGGCAAGGCCAAGACGATCAACTTCGCCATTCTTTACGGCATCTCGCGCTGGGGTCTGTCGAAACGGCTGGCGTCATCGCCCGAAGAGGCACAGGCGTTGATCGACGCCTATTTTTCGCGCTTTCCCGGGATCAATACCTATATCCAGGAAACGATCGCCCAGGTCCGCGAGTGCGGATTCACGACCACCCTCTTCGGACGCAAGACCTGGTTTCCCCGGATCAAGTCGTCGAATCCCAATGAACGGCAGGGCAGCGAGCGCGCGGCGATCAACGCGCCGGTTCAGGGCACGAGCGCCGATATCATCAAGCGCGCGATGGTGCGCATGGGGCCGGCCTTGACTGACGCGGGGCTCCCCAATGTACGCATGCTGCTGCAAGTGCATGACGAACTGGTGTTCGAACTGCCTGAAGGCGATGTGGTCGCCGCCAGCGAGGTGATCCGGTCGGTGATGGCAGGAGCAGCGGAACCGTTGATCAAGCTGACGGTACCGCTTGGCGTTGAGATCGGCACGGGGCCAAGCTGGGGCGCGGCGCATTAGTTTGCAGCAATGAATATTGGCTCAAATTTACCGTAGACCTGACGTATTTTCACTCCCTGATCGCGACGGTCCCGCTGGTCTTGCCGCCTTCAGCAGCGGCAAGTTCAATCGTAAAGGCTTCACCGTCTTTGCTCTTTCCGGTCAGCGTATCGGTGTCGCCTGCGATCGTAATTGATTGCTTTTTGAATTCGCCCTTCAGCCAGTCGGCAACTTTTGCAGGCTCGGCGGGGGAACTGAAACCGATCTGCACATTGGCCTGACTGCCCTTGGCGGCGGTTTCATCGGCTTTCACATTGATGGTTTCGACCGTCGAGCCGGGATAAAGCTTTACTCCGTCGATATCGAACTCGCTGCTATCGAGCAATTTTTTTGGCAGGCGGACATTGGCATCGAAACCCGGTATCTTGACGCCGACCTTGCCGGTATCGCCATCAGCGCTGATCGCGACCTTCGAACCATCCTCGCCCGTTGCATCGATATTGACGGTGGTACCCTTGTCGGGTTCATCCTCGCTGCTGCAGGCGGCCAATGCAAGCGTGAATGGCAAAAGGCAAAGCAGGGCTTTCATCGCAATCTCCTAAGCTGTATTACTAATATAATACGGTAAAGGCGTTGGCTTTGTAAACCCGGAAAGTTTAGCCCCGCTTGCGCGCCTGCGCGTAAGTGCCCAGCAGTCGTACCTTGTTGCAATGAAAACGCAGTTCTTCGAGCGCGCGATCAACGGCCGCGTCGCCGGGCGCACCTTCGATATCGGCGAAAAATTCGGTTGCGGCAAAACTTGCGCCGTTCTGGTAGCTTTCCAGCTTGGTCATGTTGATGCCGTTGGTGGCAAAGCCGCCCATCGCCTTGTAAAGCGCAGCCGGAATATTCTTCACCTCGAAGATGAAGGTCGTCATCAGCGTGCCTTCACCGATCTCGGGCGTGATAGCTTCACGCGATAGCACAACGAAACGTGTTGTATTACGATCGTCATCTTCAATCCCGTCTTGAATAGTTTCCAGCCCGTAAAGGCCCGCCGCAATCGGGGCCGCAACCGCCGCTGCGCCCTCATCGTCGCTGTCGGCAACATAAGCCGCAGCGGCGGCAGTGTCGGCATAGGCGATCGGGGTAATCCCGTGCGTGCGCAAATAATGGCGGCATTGGCCTAGCGCTTGCGGATGGCTCATTGCGGTGGTCAGCGTTGCATCGGCACGCTTTGCCATCAGGCTGTGGCGGATACGCATGAAATGTTCGGCAACAATCGACAGACCGCTTTCGGGCAATAGAAAATGAATGTCGGCAACACGCCCATGCAGGGAATTCTCGATTGGAATCAGCGCGCGATCCGCAAGACCCTCCTTAACGGCATCGATTGCATCTTCGAACGAAAAGCAGGGCAGCGGTAAGCAATCGGGATCGAGTTGCAATGCGGCCAGATGTGAGTTCGCACCCGGTGCACCCTGAAATGCAACCGCCATGTTCGGATTTGCAATTGCCTTTGCCGTCATTTCGTCGACAAGTTTCAATGCACTTTTGGGAAAGCTATCCATAATGGCGCTGGCCGATAAGCCAGTGAAAAGGCATGAGCAAGCGGGATTTGTCCCCTTGCGCGGGCAGGATAGCCGGACTAGAGGAACTGGGAATCAATCCGGGCGGGCGCAAACGCCGTGCTCACCTAAATTTCAGGGCGTTTCATAATGGTAGATCGCAACAACACCATCGCAGGCTGGGTGCTGGCAGCAGGCATCGTCGCGCTGGGTTCCTCCATCCTTTTCGGCAAGATTTTCACCAGCGAAGTGCCGGGTGAGGGCAAGCAGGGCTATGTCATTCAGGGTGTAGAGGCAAGCGGGGGCGGCGGTGCTGCGGCCGAGCTTCCGATTGCCGCCCGTCTGGCCACGGCCGATATTGCCAAGGGCGAGCAGGTATTCAAGAAATGCACTGCCTGCCATACCATCAACCAGGGCGGTGCCAATGGTATCGGTCCCAACCTTTGGGCTGCTCTGGGCAAGCCGCATGGTCATGTTCCCGGCTTTACCTATTCGGATGCGCTAAAGAGCATTCCGGGCAACTGGGATTTTGAGAATATGGACAAATGGCTGGCCAATCCTAAAAAATACGCGCCTGGTACCAAGATGAGCTTCGCAGGGCTGGGTAATCCGGAAGAGCGTGCTTCGCTCATCCTCTACATGAACGCGCAGGGATCCAACCTGCCGCTGCCCCCGCCACCCGCAGCGGCTCCGGCAGAAGGCGAAGCTGCGACCGATGCGGCACCCGCTGAAGGTACTGCGGCGGCTGTTCCCGCGGCACCTGCCGCCGCGGCCGGAGAAGCAAAATCAGCAGAGACGAGGCCTGCAGCCAAATAAGGGGGAGTTATACTATATGAGATCCGGATATATCATCATTGCCTTAAGTCTCGCTCTTGCAGCTTGTGGCGGGGGTGGAGAACCGGATGCGGTATCCCCCGATACCACCACAGCAACCCCCCCGGTTGCGACAGCCGCGCTTTCCGGCGAGAAAATCTTCGCTAAATGCAGTGCATGCCACAAGATCGAAAAGGGTGCAGCCAACGGTGTCGGGCCCAATCTTCACGGCATTGTCGGCAAAGCCGTCGCCTCGGTCGAAGGTTATAATTATTCCGCAGCCTTGAAGGCCAAAGGCGGGGTATGGGACGCGGCGGCGCTCGATGCCTATCTTGAAAATCCGCGTAAGTTCGCGCCGGGCACAAAAATGGCTTTTGCCGGGATTAACAACGCGGAAGAGCGTAAAGTTCTGATCGATTGGATGGCGGCACAGAAGTAAGCCATAACACGTTTGGCTTATGGTTTTGACCGTAGCCCTGAGCTTGTCGAAGGGCGGGTCAAGGTCTGAACGTCGGTTCTGGAATGCCATTGCAGACCATGGATCCCCGCTTCCGCGGGGATGACAGTGAATAATAGACAAACACTGTGAATCGCAACAGCCCCTAGGAACTGTGGGGATTTATCTGCCGTAACTTTCAAAACAACGCTCGTCATTCCCGCGAAAGCGGGAATCCATCACCTGAGCGTTGATTTTACGCAACGGGCATAATTTAAAATTGAGCCCCAGGAGATGGATTGATCTACGATCACTGCGTTCCCCGCCTTCGCGGGAATGACGAAGATATTGTAATTAGATTCATTTTGCCTTGAATTCCCACAATCTCTAAAGTGTTTGTATTTTAGACAAAATCACCCAGTTCGTTCGTATCGAAGGGCTCGAGGCTAACGGAATATGCGACATGGTTCGGTCTAAAAGCGAAAAGCTCTAAGCGCACTCGTCCTCCAACTCGTAAAACGCCACGACTTCCGCCCAGGCCTCTTCAGCGGTTTCGACGAACTGAAACAGTTCCAGATCCTTGGGACTGATCACGCCTTCCAGCATCAGTTCCTCAAAATCCACCACGCGTTCCCAGAATTGCCTTCCAAACAGCAGGATCGGCATCGGTTCGATCTTGCCGGTCTGTACCAGCGTCAGCAATTCGAAAAATTCGTCGAAAGTACCAAACCCGCCGGGGAACACCGCTACCGCGCGAGCGCGCAGCAGGAAGTGCATCTTTCGTAGCGCAAAATAGTGGAACTGAAAGCTAAGGTCGGGCGTCACATATTGATTGGGCGCCTGCTCATGCGGTAGCACGATATTAAGCCCGATCGTATCCGCACCGACATCATGTGCCCCCCTGTTCGCCGCTTCCATAATCGAAGGCCCGCCACCCGAACAGACGACGAAGTGCCGCGCGCCGTTTTCGTCGGTGATGCCGCATTCGCTGGCCAGCCGTCCAAGCTTGCGTGCTTCTTCGTAATAGTGCGATTTTTCCTTCATGCGCTCCGCAATGGTACGTTCGCGTTCGTCCTTGGCCGTGGCAAACAGCACATCGACCGCCTCGGGCGCCGGAATCCGTGCCGAACCATAGATGACGATCGTCGAGGCGACGCCGGCTTCATCGAGCAGCATTTCGGGCTTGAGCAATTCCAACTGGAAACGCACCGGGCGCAATTCTTCGCGCAACAGGAATTCATTGTCCTGAAAGGCAAGCTTGTAGGATCGGCTTTGTGTCTGGGGGGTATCGGGCGTGAGTTCCTTGGCGAACTTGGCTTCCTGCTTCGCCTTATAGAAGCGACGGTCTTTGATATCGGTATTTGTCATGCCCGCCTGATAGCGGATCGGGTGTGATTATCTACCCCGCTTAGCGGCAATAATTGCTACCGGTCCGGCCCGATTTCGACATATCGAAATGAAAATGATTGGCATGGGCCGCATTGTAATCGGGGCCGAGAACGGTGCCGAAGCGTTTACAGGCGCTTTCATGCAAGCGGCGGAGAAAAGCGCGCTCGTCTGCCTTGCCGTGCCAGCCGCTTAAGACCGATATGCGCCGACCATCCTTCAGAATGAAGGCCGATACGTCGACGGCGTTGCCGAAGGCATGCTGTGACAGTCGACCGCTGCGTCCACCATTGATGTTGCGGCAATTGTAGGTGCCCATCGTTTCGATCCGCACTACATCGCTGCCCAGATAAGCTTGGCCAGCGGGTCTGACTGCATGGCGGGCCCAGGCTGCAAAGTTTACCGCAAGCGGACAGGTCATCGCGCCGAGGTTCGTTGCCTCGGTTGCAAAGGACATCAGCTTGACGGTATCGATCGTACGGCAACCGTTGCCCTGATTTTGGTTGGGGAGGGGGGTAAAGCGCACTGCCGCTGCGTTGAGCGTCGCCAGGCACTGCCGCGACTCGGGGCTGCGAAAGGCATCATTGTCGCGGCGCACCACATCGCGTTCCGAACGCCCACCGCAAGCGGAGACCAGAAGGGCAAGGAACAGGATGGATGCGCTACGCGACATGACCGCAGAACTGGGCTTTTCATCCTTAATTTTTGGTAAACGTCGAAAACGCTTGATCGCAATTTGTCGGCAGGCTAGCGAACCCGCTAATGCGAACAATTATCAACAGCAAGGTGGCCTTTTGGATTTTGCTTTCCGTTCCGGCGTTAGTGCTTTTATCGGGATGGATGCAAGGTCGGATCGACACTATGGATATGCTGCATCCAACCGGCGAGTGGTCTGCGCGACTGATGATCCTTGCGATGATGCTAAGCCCGCTGCTGTCTATTGTCGGGTACAGACCTTGGCTCAATTGGCTGATCGCCCGCCGCCGTGCAATCGGTGTCGCCGCTTTCGTCTATGGGCTGCTTCACCTTCTTTTCTACCTGATCGATATGGGCAATCTGGACGATATCCTCGCGGAATGGACTGCCCCAGGCATCTGGACCGGATGGGCTGCGTTTGCGTTGATGCTGCCGCTTGCATTGACGAGTAACGATCGTGCGATGCGCTGGCTGAAGGCCGGATGGAAACGCCTGCAACGGCTTGTCTATCCGGCAGCGGTGCTGGTTCTGTTGCATTGGATCTGGGTGCATAACGATTTCACCGCTGCCGCAGCTCATTTCGTTCCGCTCGGCCTTTTGCTACTGGCCCGTTTCGTCAAATCGCCTTTAATCCCTCGAATGACCCAAGGAGTTTGAATATGCGTAATTTCATCCCGCTGGCGCTGGCTGCGGCCATTGTCGCAAATCTTCCCGCCTCGCCTGCTGCTGCCACCGGCGCGATAAAGTGTAAGGCGGGGCCGCAGAGCGGCTGGAAGTCCCAGGATGTTCTCAAGGCAAAGCTGGTGAAGGAAGGCTGGACCGTTCGCAAGTCCAAGATCGATGGCGGCTGTTACGAAGTCTATGGCACCACCCCCGAAGGCGACCGGGTTGAAGCCTATTTCCATCCGGTCAGCCTTGAAAAACTGTATGTCGCGCGCCGCGGGCAGGTGCTGTTCCGCAAGCAGGGCTACTGACGCCAGAAGCCCCTCCCGTTAACGAAAAAGGTTGGGGGTGGGGAGAATGAGTTGACATTCCCGGAGCCGTCCTTAAACGCGGCTCCGGGCCACGCGGTCCCAACGCCGCGCGAGCTCTCTGCAAGGAGAGAATGACATGACGAGTAAACCTGTCGCCAAACCGGCGCGTCCGTATTTTTCCTCCGGCCCCTGCGCAAAGCCGCCGGGCTGGTCTTCTGAAAAACTCAATACCGAATCGCTCGGACGTTCGCACCGCGCGAAGATCGGTAAATCGCGCCTCGCTTACTGCATCGATCTGATGCGTGAGGTGCTCGAGCTGCCCGATACCCACCGTATCGGCATCGTACCCGGTTCCGATACCGGCGCCTTCGAAATGGCGATGTGGACGATGCTGGGCGCGCGTGGCGTAACCGCGCTTGCCTGGGAAAGCTTCGGTGAAGGCTGGGTGACCAATGCGGTCAAGCAGTTGAAGCTCGAACCCAGTATCCACCGTGCCAACTATGGCCAGCTTCCCGATCTGGACAAGGTCGATTGGGCCGATGATGTGCTTTTCACCTGGAACGGTACCACCTCAGGCGTGCGCGTTCCCGATGGCGAATGGATTCCCGACGATCGCGAAGGCCTTTCTTTTGCCGATGCAACAAGCGCGGTTTTTGCCTATGACATTCCCTGGCACAAGATCGATGTTGCCACCTTCAGCTGGCAGAAAGTGCTGGGTGGTGAGGGCGCGCATGGCGTGCTTATCCTCGGTCCCCGCGCTGTCGAACGGTTGGAAACCCACGCCCCCGCCTGGCCGTTGCCCAAGGTATTTCGCCTGATGGCGAAGGGCGCATTGGCCGAAGGCGTATTCAAAGGCGAGACCATCAACACACCGTCGATGCTTGCGGTCGAGGATGCGATTTTTGCGCTCGAATGGGCGAAGGATCTTGGCGGGCTTGCGGCGCTGAAGGCGCGCAGCGATGCCAATGCCCATGCGCTTGACAAGATTGTCGCCGAGCGTCCGTGGCTTGGGCATCTTGCCGTTGATAGCGGCACGCGTTCGAAGACATCGGTCTGCCTGACCGTTGAGGGCGCGGATGCGGATTTTATCAAGAAATTTGCAGGCCTGCTCGAAGCCGAAGGTGCCGCCTATGATATCGCCGGTTACCGCGATGCGCCTCCGGGTTTACGCATCTGGTGCGGTGCGACCGTCGATGCCACGGATATCGAGGCGCTTGGGCCGTGGCTCGATTGGGCTTATGCCCATCTCGTCAACTAAGTAAAAATCGTCGCCCTGAACTTGTTTCAGGGTCCATCTATCAGCTACTCCCTTCGCTTTAATTGGAGAAATGGATGCTGAAACAAGTTCAGCATGACGCTGTTTTAGGATTGAAAACTATGACAAAACCCCGCGTACTCATCTCCGATAAAATGGACCCCAATGCTGCTACGATCTTTCGTGAACGGGGTTGCGAGGTCGACGAAATCACCGGCAAGACGCCCGAAGAGTTGAAGGCGATCATCGGCGAATATGATGGCCTTGCAATCCGAAGTTCGACTAAGGTCACAAAAGACATACTCGACGCGGCGACCAATTTGAAGGTCATCGGCCGCGCCGGGATCGGTGTCGACAATGTCGATATCCCAGCCGCCTCTGCAAAGGGTGTCGTCGTTATGAACACGCCCTTTGGCAATTCGATCACCACGGCCGAACATGCGATCGCGCTGATGTTCGCACTGGCCCGCCAACTACCGGAGGCGAACGCGCAGACGCAGCAAGGGCTATGGCCCAAAAACGGTTTCATGGGCATCGAAGTCACAGGTAAGACCCTTGGCCTGATCGGGGCGGGCAACATTGGCAGCATCGTCGCCAGTCGCGCGTTGGGCCTGAAAATGAAGGTCGTAGCCTTCGATCCCTTCCTTACCCCTGAACGCGCGGTCGAAATGGGTGTCGAAAAAGCCGATCTTGATACGCTGTTTGCCAAGGCCGATTTTATCACGCTGCACACGCCGCTGACCGAGCAGACGCGTAATATCCTTTCCGCTGCGAACATCGCCAAATGCAAGAAGGGCGTACGCATCATCAACTGCGCGCGTGGCGGTCTGATCGATGAAGCAGCCCTCAAAGAAGCGCTGGACAGCGGTCATGTGGGGGGGGCAGCGCTCGATGTGTTCCAGACCGAACCGGCCAAGGAATCGCCGCTGTTCGGCACGCCCAATTTTATCTGCACCCCCCATCTTGGCGCATCGACCAACGAAGCGCAGGTCAATGTGGCCTTGCAGGTCGCCGAACAGATGGCGGATTATCTGGTCAACGGCGGTGTTACCAACGCGCTTAACATGCCCAGTCTCTCGGCCGAGGAAGCCCCGAAGCTAAAGCCCTATATGGCGCTGGCCGAACAATTGGGCTCCCTGATCGGCCAGCTTTCGCACGGAGAATTGTCAAAGGTCAGCGTCGAGGTTGAGGGCGCGGCTGCCGAACTCAATATCAAGCCGATAACGGCCGCTGTGCTTTCAGGCTTCATGCGCCGCTTTTCGGACTCGGTAAACATGGTCAATGCGCCCTACTTAGCCAAAGAGCGGGGAATGGACATCCGCGAAGTCCGTCACGATCGCGAAGGCGATTACCATACTTTGGTGCGTGTTTCGGTAAATACCGATGTCGGCGAACGCTCGGTTGCCGGTACGCTGTTCGGCAACGGCACGCCGCGTCTGGTCGAACTGTTCGGTGTGAAGGTCGAGGCCGATTTGGAGGGCAACATGCTCTACATCGTCAACCAGGATGCGCCCGGCTTTATCGGGCGGCTTGGGACCACGCTCGGCGAGGCCGAGATCAACATCGGCACCTTCCATCTTGGACGGCAGGAAGCGGGCGGGGTTGCCGTGCTGCTGCTGTCGGTAGATACGCCCGTACCCGCGGCAACGCTTGAGACAATCCACAACCTGCCGGGTGTGAAGCGGGCGATGGCGCTTAGGTTTTAGGTATTGGAATGTCACCCGAAGCACCAAAGAACCAAAGATGTCAGCTTGCGCCGCAAGCATTATTACCAAATGGCATGTGCAGGCCTGACGCAGATAGCTTTTACTGCGCTTCGCGCATTAGAGCTACATCTTTGGTTCTTTGGTGCTTCGGGTGACATAAAATTTGGATAGTTCCCTAACCACACAACCTTCCCTAAAGCGCACAGCCATGACGAACAGCCTGCTTCCCACCGGTTTTCGCGACCGCCTTCCGCCAGAGGCCGATGCCTCGGCTCGGCTGGTGCGCGCCATTCTCGATACTGCCGCCAGTTTCGGCTATGAACGCGTACAGGCACCTTTGGCCGAATATGAAGCGAGCCTGACGGGCAGTCTTGGCACCTCGGCGCGCGATCTGCTGCGTTTTGTCGATCCTGTATCGGGTGAGACGATGGCCGTGCGCAGCGACATCACAGGCCAGATCGGACGGATTGCATCCAGTCGGATGGGGCATCATCCGCGTCCGGTGCGGCTGTCTTATGGCGGACCTGTAGTAAAGCTGCGGGCGTCGCAACTGCGCCCGGAACGCGAGATGATGCAGGTCGGCGCGGAGCTGATCGGCCTTGATAGCGTCGCTGCGGCCAGCGAAATAGTGCAGGTGGCGTTGGAAGGACTCAAATCGGCGGGGGTCAAGGAGTTGACGCTCGATCTGACGATGCCCGATCTGATCGACATTTTGGCATCCGATAGCCATGCTGAGGAATTGAAAACCGCGCTCGATGCCAAAGATGCAGGCGCTGTGCCGCCTGCCTTTGCCCCGCTGATCGCTGCCGCAGGCCCAGTATCAGAAGCCATTGAGCGCATGCGCGCCTTCGATGGCGACGCGAAGCTGGCCGACCGTCTCGACGCGATCCAGCAAATCGCCGAAAGCGTCCCCGCCGATGTCCGCGTGACGCTCGATCCAACCGAGCGGCATGGTTTCGAATATCAAAGCTGGTTTGGTTTTTCGCTTTTTTCGGGGCAGGCCTCGGGCGAGATCGGGCGGGGTGGCAGCTACCGAATCGGCGAGGAACCCGCCGTCGGTTTCTCGGCCTATATCGATCCATTGATCGATGCCGGGCTGGCGCGCGACGAGCGGCGTCGCCTGTTCCTGCCCATCGGCACCAACGCGAACAAGGCGGCCAGTCTTCGCGCCGAAGGCTGGGTGACCGTTGCCCAACTGACGACGGAAGACAGTGCCGCAGCGCAGATCTGCACGCATATCCTGAAAAATGGGCGGGCGGAGCCGATTTAGAGCGTCGAGCTTTTAATCTGCATCACTTCACCGTTCGCCTCGAGCCCTTCGACAGGCTCAGGATAAACTTTGGGGCTTTGCCCAAAAGACGAGAGGCTGTGCGTTCGCGCGTGACCGGTGGGTGTCTCGTCTTCGGGGCTTTGCCCCGAAGTTTATCCTGAGCGGCTGGCTTGCCAGCCAGTCGAAGAGCTCGACACGAACGGAAACGCAAGCGTTGCATATTTTTCGCACGATGCTCTAGGGACTGTGGGGATTTATCTGTCGTAGCTTTCAAAACAACGCTCGTCATTCCCGCGAAAGCGGGAATCCATCTCCTGAGGCTCAATTTTAAGTCATGCCCGTTGCGTAAAATCAACGCTCAGGTGATGGATTCCCGCTTTCGCGGGAATGACGAAGATAGTGTAATTAAATTCATTTTGCCTTGAATCCCCACAGGCCCTAGCGTCCAAGAAAAACGGAAATTGCCTTGCCGACAAAGCTGTCTGCTACACCTGCATCCCTGTTTACGCTCATATGCGTTGCGTCTGGAACCCGTATAACCTTCGCCTGCGCGTTGTTGGCCGAAAGTAGTGTTGCCATAGAGTCGGCTTGAATGCCGGCATCTTCCCGACTGTCAGCGTGTAACAACAGCCAGTTACCCACGTCCTCACCGCCAATGTGCGCAATAGGCGACAGGGCCTTTTGCCGGGCGGGATCATTGCTAAAGGCCGCATCATACATTGGCTCCACGCGATTGGCCTTATCAGCCATCTGCCTGACCACATCGTATCCCGCACCATCGAGTAGGATCGTACCGTCGATCGCCGAAATCGGAATGTTGGCAGTATCGAAGTAACGGGTGTCAGTCGATACCAGCGCGACCAGATGAGCGCCGGCGCTATGGCCCATCAGCACGATGTGGTTCGGATCGAAACCCAATTTCCCGGCGTTGGCGCGCATATGGGCAAGTGCCGCGGCTATATCCGCAGCCTGCTGTTCAACGGTTGCATCGGGAACAAGACGATAGTTTAGCGAAGCGAACGCATATCCCAGACCATTGTAGAAAGCGGGTTTGCTGCCGGTGCCGGTTGCCTTGTCACCCTTCGACCAGCCGCCGCCATGAACGAAGACGATCAGTGGGGCCTTGGCTTTGCCCGATGCACGCCAGAAATCCAGTTTTTGCCTGGCATCGGAGCCATAGCTATGCTCGCTCGCGCCTGGGGTGGATTGGCGCAGTTGCGTTCCCTCGCTTCGTTCGGCAATCCGTTTTTTGATCTCGCTGGTACAATTTGGGGAAAGCTTTCCCTGCTTTTCGCGCAGGCAATTACCAATCGCCTCGCGGTCGCGGGTCATACCGCAAAGTTCGACCACCTCGCGTCGGCATTCGCGGGTCATCCGCTCACCACGTTGCGCGTTGCAAGCTGTCGCAAGAACCGCGAGCATGCTCCCTGTCACGACCCATTTCCTCATTCTGGTTCCTCCAGATTATTTTAAGTAGACGCTGCCCGTCCATTTTCATAACGGGGGACACGGCGAATCCCTTCGCAGATATCGGTTTCTGTGCAGAAAAAGGCCAACGGGGCAAGGCGCTCCGATCCCTAAAGGGAATATAGGACATGGCAAATGTCACCGTAATCGGTGCGCAATGGGGCGATGAGGGTAAGGGCAAGATTGTCGACTGGCTGGCGAGTAAAGCCGATGTCGTGGTTCGCTTCCAGGGTGGGCATAATGCTGGGCATACGCTGGTTGTCGGCGATCAGACCTACAAGCTTTCACTGCTGCCATCCGGCATAGTGCGTGGCACCTTGTCGGTGATCGGCAATGGCGTTGTCCTAGATCCCTGGCATTTTCGCGATGAGGTCGCAAAGCTTAAAGGGCAGGGGGTCGAGATTAACCCCGACAATTTGCATATCGCCGAAAACGCCCCGCTGATTCTTCCCTTTCACCGCGATCTCGATGGCTTGCGTGAGGAAGCGGCGGGCGCCGGCAAGATCGGCACCACCGGGCGCGGTATTGGCCCTGCCTATGAAGACAAGGTCGGAAGGCGCAGTATTCGCGTGTGCGATCTGGCGCATCTCGATCATCTCGAACCGCAGCTCGATCGCATTTGCGCGCATCACGACGCCTTGCGGGCGGGCTTTGGCCAGCCGCCGATCGACCGGCAGCGACTGATCGACGATCTTTGGGATATCGCGGCGTTTGTGCTGCCCTTTGCCAAGCCTGTCTGGGTGACGCTCAATCAGGCAAAGAAACGGGGCGACCGTGTACTGTTCGAAGGTGCCCAAGGTGTGCTGCTCGATGTCGATCACGGCACTTATCCATTTGTGACCAGTTCCAACACGATTGCAGGCACCGCGTCGGGAGGATCGGGGCTTGGGCCAAGCTCGGTCGGTTTTGTGCTGGGGATCGTGAAGGCTTATACCACGCGCGTCGGCTCCGGGCCTTTTCCAACCGAGCTGGAGGATGAAACCGGGCAGCGCCTGGGCGAGCGCGGTCATGAATTCGGCACCGTAACGGGCCGCAAGCGGCGCTGCGGCTGGTTCGACGCAGTGCTGGTGCGGCAATCGGCGGCGGTCAGTGGAATCACGGGGATCGCGCTTACCAAGCTTGACGTGCTCGACGGCTTCGAAACATTGAAGATCTGCACGGGTTACCGGATCGGCGACCGGATCTACGACTATCTGCCCCCGCATGCCGCCGATCAGGCGCGGGCCGAGCCTGTCTATGAAGAAATGCCGGGCTGGCAGGAAACGACCGCCGGTGCACGCAGCTGGGCGGATCTGCCCGCGCAGGCGATCAAATATGTGCGGCGGATCGAGGAACTGATCGATTGCCCGGTGGCCTGCGTCAGCACTTCGCCTGAGCGAGAGGATACAATATTGGTGCGCGACCCATTTGCCGATTGAATAATATCTTATTTGTTCCTTATATGTTCAAAAAATATTGCAATGTAGGATTCTCTCTGTCAGCTTATCTATGATGAGTCATGCGGCTTCGCCTTCCTATTCCTTATCGACTGCGGGCGCGGCGTATCTGCGGTCCGGACCTATAAATCGCGAATCCATGACGTCGACCGATCAAAGTTTATCCATAAGCGTTCAGGTGAGACTTTAGTGTGACCTTTCAGTCATGATCAGTGCATGCCTTCGATCGTTTTTACTGATAGCCGGGGTCTTCCTGTGGGCATGTTCCGCCAGCCAGACTGTGGTTGCAGAGGCCGTGGCAAAAGCCGACCGCATAGTGGTCGATAAGAGCGACCGGACTTTAATCCTCTATAAGGAGGGCAGGGAGATCCACCGTTACACCGGCATACGCTTCGGTGATCGGCCGAAAGGGCATAAGCGGTTCGAAGGCGACGAGAAGACACCCGAAGGCGATTATAAAATAGACGGGCGCAATCCAGCGAGCCGTTATCATCTGTCCTTGCGTATATCCTATCCCAATGCCGCTGACCGGGCTTATGCGCATGCCAAAGGCAAATCGCCCGGTGGGGATATCTTCATCCATGGCCAACCCAATGGCTGGCCCGCCGGCGCCATCCCCATGGATTGGACCGATGGCTGTATCGCCTTGTCGAATGACGAGATTGAGCTGCTTTGGAAACAGGTTGTAGACGGCACACTAATCACTATCAGGCCCTAAGGCACCAGCTTGCCGATCAGCACTTGAAACTGCGTCAACGCTTTGTCATGGGGCACCACTAACAGGGACAGACTTTAGGCAAGGACTGCCCTGCAATGACATCGCGCGACATAACCCGTCTCTGGGTGCAACCCGACGCCAGCATAGAACACAGCCTGGCCGACAAGCTTGCCGTATGTGCTTATGGCGCAATCCAGTGGCCTTGGCTCTTGCGCAGTCTGCGCGGTGGAAGACCCAAGGACAAGGCGGCGCTACTCGATCGATTGGGTCTGCCCCCCCATGCGCTGCCCAACCTCGGCAGCTGGAAAGCCGATACCGTCTTCCTTGCCCATATCGTCTCGGCGGTGGAAGATATGCGACCCGCCCAAGTCGTCGAACTTGGCTGTGGCGCATCGACACTGGTGATCGGAAAGGCGCTTGCCCTGCACGGCGGTGGGCGGTTGTCCAGCTTCGATCAGCATGCCGAATTCGTTCGTACTACGGGCGATTGGCTTGACGAACATGGGGTCGATGTCGATCTGCACTATGCGCCGCTCGGCCCGGCACCGGGGGGCTGGCCTGGCCATTGGTACCAGTTGGAGCATTTGCCGCCGGTAATCGATCTGCTGGTGATCGACGGACCGCCTTGGGCGATCCACCCACTGGTCCGCGGTGCGGCGGATAGTCTGTTTGAAAGAATTTCGATTGGCGGCACGATATTGCTTGACGATGCGGCAAGACCTGGCGAACGCGCCGTTGCCAGACGCTGGCGCGAGCGGTGGCCCGGATTTGAGTTCGTTCTTGATCGGCGCGGTACGAAGGGAACATTGATCGGGCATCGCAGGGCTTGATATAATCCTTTGCTTAAACCATTGCTGCGGTACAGGCAGGAGGCATGGCAATGGAATTTGCAGGGATCGGCTACAGCGAAGAGCAGGTCGAGCTGCTTGATATTGCGACCAAATTCTGCCGCGACAAAGCGTCTGTCGCAAAGGTCCGTGCGCTGATGGACAGCGAGCGCGGCTATGATCCCGATATTTGGCACGAAATGGTCGAACTGGGCTGGCTGGCCATTACAGTGCCGGAGGGTTATAAGGGCGTCGGCCTGTCGCTTGGCGAAGTAGTACCGATCGTCGAGCAAATGGGGCGCAATCTTATGGCTTCCCCCTTTGTCGTAACCACACTCGCGCAGCAAGCCTTGCTGGCGGGCGGCACGACCGAACAGCGAGCCGAATGGCTGCCAAGACTGGCGACCGGAGCGGTCGCAACGCTTGCGCTGGGGGAAGCGAATGGCGATTGGGATTTAACCAATATCGCTGCGACGGCCCACCGTTCGGAAAGTCGGATCACCCTTTCCGGCAGGAAACATTTTGTCGCCTGGGCAGACAGCGCCCATGTAATCATCGCTTCGGTCCTGTTGGACGGAAAGCCTGTGCTGGCATTGATCGACAAAGCCTTGATTCCGCCGGATGCGTTACGTCGGGAAACCATCGTTGATGAAACCAAACGAAGCTTTGCACTTACGCTTGACGGTATTTCGTTATCCAAAAACAGGGTATTCGATATCCATTTGGCAACCACGGCGTTCGCCCAGATCGAGCTTGCTGCCAATCTTTTGCAAGCCGCGGAAATGTGTGGAGGCTGTCAGGCTGTGATCGACTATACGCTTGATTATCTGCGCACACGCAAACAGTTTGGCAAACGGATCGGTGAATATCAGGCGCTGAAACACCCGATGGTCGACGCCTATGTCGGTTATGAAAAGGCGCGTACACATCTTTACAGTGCGGCCTACAGCTTTGCCGAACAGGGTAGAGGCGAAGTGGCCGTACGAATGGCAAAGGCAGCAGCCGACACTGCCTATAGCTACGCCGCAGACCGCGCGATCCAGTTTCATGGCGGTTTCGGCTTTACCCATGATTGCGATGCCGGACTGCACCGGCGTGCGGCGATTTTTCAATCATCGCAGTTCGGTGATGCCGCGTGGCAGCGGGCGAGGCTGGCGGATTTGCTTCTCGCTTGACCTTTCACGTACACAAGGTTAGGGGCAACCGCTTTCCGGGAACAATGATTCCCGTCTATCGTCACTTGAATAGGAATTTTACGATGTCGCGCATTTGCGAACTGACCGGTAAAGGCCGCATGGTTGGCCATAATGTGAGCCACGCGAACAACAAGACCAAGCGTACTTTTCTGCCCAATCTGCAGAATGTGACCTTGCTGTCGGACAGTCTTGAACAGGCGTTCAAGTTCCGCGTATCGGCATCGGGCCTGCGTTCGGTCGAGCATGTCGGCGGTCTCGACAACTGGCTGCTCAAGACTTCGGACGAGAAGCTAAGCACCAATGCGCGCAAGGTGAAGAAGGCTGTATCGAAAAAGCAGGCGATTGCCGCTTAAGTTTTTTACTGCTACAGAGTTTCAAAGCCGGGGGCGCTATCCGCCTCCGGTTTTTTATTGGGCAAGTCGAGTGCGAACTTCATCAGCAGCGTGCGCTGAATAGAGTTGAAGTTATTGTCGGACATCATCCAGACGATTGTCTGTCCATTGTCCTGGGTAACGGTCAGCCCTTCCATATTATCGACCAAAAGGGGCGGAGCAAGTGTCGCGAGCAATTTAGGTGTAACTGTCTTGTCTCTTTCTATCGTCTTGGGATCAAGCAGAGTCAGCTTTGCGGTAAATCCCTTAATCAAACCGATGCGCCGGTTGAGGATCAAAAGACGCCCATCGGGAAGCAAAGCGGCATCGGTTGGGCGATAGCCATCGGGCGCGCGGTAGCCGAACGGCATTGACTGACTTCCCGGTTCGACCGGATCGCCCGAAAAAAGATAGGCGCTATTGCCCCCGTTGGCGCGTTCATGCGTTTCGGCCATGATCAGGAAACGTCCATCGGCTAGCCGTGTGATCGTCTCCACGCCGCCATTACTTTTCCAGCCATCCGTAAAAGTCAGCCGCTTTACACCGTCAATCCGATTGAGTGCGGCAGGCAGACGGCGGATCATGTGTCGCACCTCATAGCTAATCCAGACCCGGCCCGACGCAGGATCATAGGCTATTCCCTCACTGTCGCGGTCGCGATAGTTGATATTCTCGCCGGTAGCACCCGGCAAATCGGCGATGAAAACATTGGTCAGTTTGGTTCCGTTATTAAAGGTAAAACCGATCAGCGTTCCGGCATCACCGACTGCCAGAAAGCGGTTATTGCCAATCGCCGTCATTCCGGAGATTGCGCCGAAAGCACTATTTGCACTGCGCAATTGCCATGCGCCCATGAAGGTCAATGAACCGACCTTCTTCCTAGATGGTCTTTCCGTATCCAACGGCAGCGCGGTCACAGAGATCGACTGGCTATAATTATGCCAATAGCTGCGATGTCCACCAGCCGCCGCGACCCAAAGCAATAACAGCAGTGCTAACCGACCAACCTTCATTGTTTATCTGTCAATCCGTTCAGGAAAATGGGTAGAAGTCTGAACAGCAGATAACATCTGTATTCAGCAAAGGCTCAAAGCGAATCACATAGAAGCGCTTTGACGGAAAGAGAATTTTTATATGGCGGAACTGGGAAGGGATCGCCAAACCCAAGGAGAAAGACAATGACCATCAAGAAGACATTTACTGCAATGGTTGCCGCTGCAACGCTTGCAACGGGTTTTTCGGCCGCTCCCGCTATGGCACACGGCGGATATGATTATGGCTATTCGCGTTATGACGATCGCTATGATGACTATCGCGACCGTCGTGGCTACGGCTATCGCGGAGATCGCGGTTACCGCAGGGACCGTGGTTACCGTTGTGAAAAGGGTACCGGCGGTACCATTATCGGTGGTGTAGTCGGCGGCCTCGCAGGTCGGGAAATCGCCCGCCGCGGCAATCGTACCGAAGGCACCATCATCGGTGCGGCTGTTGGTGCCTTGGCCGGTCGCGCGATTGATAAGGCTGACAGCAATTGTCGCCGTCGCTACCGTTAATTGCGCGATATAGTATCGATTGAAACTTGCCGCCGCATGGGCCGAAGGTCTATGCGGCGGCATGACTTTGAGCCTCAATCAAGCGCGGGCCGCCATTCGCCCGCTGCACCGCGCCATTGAACCCGAAACCCTTGCCCCGCTGGTTGCCGCTGCGCAGCTAAATTCCAACGAACGCGATGCAATCGTTCATCGCGCTCGCGACCTGCTGGGCGAATTGCGTGCGGCCCAGTCTGACGGCTGGGTCAACCAGTTCCTGCAAGAATATCGATTGGGCACGGACGAAGGTACCGCTCTGCTCTCGCTTGCCGAAGCTTTCCTCCGCGTTCCCGATGCCGACACCGCCGATCTTTTAATCGCCGACAAGCTGGGCGATGCAAATTGGCGCGCGCATAAGGGACAGTCAGCAAGTCTGCTGGTCAACAGCGCGACCTGGGGGCTGGTGCTCGGCAAGGCGATGGTAGGCGATGACGGCAGGGGCACGCTGCGCAAGCTGGTCGCGCGTGCGGGTGAGCCGTTCGTCCGGCAGGCGGTCGGCGCGGCAATGCGGTTGATGGGGCAGGTCTTCGTCATGGGCCGCACCATCGACGAAGCGATCAAGCGGATGGAGGCGTCCGAAAATAAGGGCTTCACCGCCAGCTTTGACATGCTGGGCGAAGCCGCGCGGACGCGAGCCGATGCCGAGCGCTATTTTGAAGCTTATAAGGGCGCAATTGCCGCCGTTGGCAAGAATCCAGCGCGCGGGCATAGCGTTTCGGTGAAGCTGTCGGCGCTGCATCCGCGCTATGAGACCGCAAAGGCGGCAACCTGCGTTCCCGAATTGTCCGAAATGCTGGTGGATCTGGCGCGGCAGGCGGCGACGGCGGGCGTGCAGCTTACGGTCGATGCTGAGGAAGCGGCGCGGCTGGAGATGAGCCTCAACATCATTGAGGCTGCCGCGCGCGATCCGCAGCTGAAGGGCTGGGACGGGCTAGGCATGGCAATCCAGGCTTATTCGAAGCGCGCGCGCCCGGTGATTGGCTGGGCCGATGCGCTGGGGCAGGCGACGGGCCGCATCATGCAGGTGCGTTTGGTAAAGGGTGCTTACTGGGACAGCGAGATCAAATGGGCGCAGGAACGCGGGCTGTCCGATTTTCCGCTGTTCACGCGCAAGGCGGCGACCGATGTTTCTTACCTTGCCTGTGCAAAGGATATGTTGCAGGCGGCCAATATCCGCCCGGCCTTTGCCAGCCATAATGCGCTGACCGTGGCGACGATCCTCGAATGGGCAGGCAAGAATCGCGATTTCGAATTCCAGCGGCTGCACGGAATGGGGCAGGGGCTGTTTGAGAGGCTGGTGCGCGAGCGGGGCTATCATTGCCGCATCTACGCCCCTGTGGGCGGACACCGCGACCTGCTGGCCTACCTGGTGCGGCGTCTGCTCGAGAATGGCGCGAACAGCAGCTTCGTCCACCAACTTGCCGATGAGGATGTGGGCGAGGAGGAATTGCTTGCCGATCCGGTTGAGAAAGTGAAGGAAGTAGGCGGCGCCCGGCATCCGTCGATCCGTTTGCCATCCGAACTGTTCCGCCCCGAACGCGCGAACAGCGAAGGAATGGATCTGGAGGATGCGGAGGTTTTGGAATCTATTGCGTCCTTCATTCGTCATTCCCGCGCAGGTGGGAATCCATCATCTGAGGCTTCCTCAAAATCGGACGGTCAGGTGATGGACTCCCGCCTTCGCGAGGGTGACGAGGTTGGGGTTAGAGAGGCTGTTTCTCTTGCTCAGCTTGCCTATCCCGCATGGTCCGAAACCGCGCTGGATGATCGGGCGGACTGCCTCGACCGGCTGGCCGATTTGCTGGAGGAACATCGCGCGCCATTGATGGCGATCGCGGTGCAAGAGGCGAAGAAGACCATCCCCGATGCGCTGGCCGAAGTACGCGAGGCGGTCGATTTCTGCCGCTATTATGCGGCGCGCGCGCGTAAGGACCTGCTGCTGATTGAACTGCCTGGCCCCACTGGCGAACGCAATGTGCTGCGCCATGAAGGCCGTGGCGTTTGGGCGGCAATCGCGCCCTGGAACTTTCCGCTGGCGATCTTTCTGGGGCAAGTCGCAGCCGCTCTGGTGACAGGAAACACGGTGATCGCTAAGCCTGCCCCGCAAACGCCGGATATCGCCCGCTATGCGGTTAGCCTTGCCTATCAGGCCGGAGTTCCCAAAAGCGCGCTGCAGCTTGTGACCGGCGGCGGCGATGTAGGAGCCGCGCTCACTGGCGATCCCCGCATCGCTGGCGTTGTCTTCACCGGATCGGTGCCGACGGCCAAGGCCATTGCGCGCAACCTGCTGGCCGACGATGCGCGTCCGTTGGTGCCGTTGATTGCCGAGACCGGCGGACTGAACGCAATGTTCGTCGATTCAACGGCGCTGAGCGAACAGGTGGTGCGCGATGTAATCATCTCCGGCTTTCAGTCGGCAGGGCAGCGTTGCTCGGCCTTGCGGCTGCTGTTGCTGCAGGAAGAAATTGCCGAGCACACGATCGAGATGCTTGTCGGCGCGATGCAGGAACTAGTGGTTGGCGATCCGGCCAATCCGGCAAATGACATCGGCCCGGTGATCGATCAGGCGGCCTATGACCGGTTGATGGGTTATCGTGCCCAGGTGAGTGATCGGATCGTCCATGAAGTTCCGGTTCCAGCCGATGGGCTCTATGTCCCTCCGACACTGGTGCGACTCGATAGTCTCGACGATCTCAACACCGAATGGTTCGGCCCGATCGTTCATGTCGCCACATGGCCTGCGGGCAAGCTGGAAGAAACAATCGCTGCGGTGAATGGCAAGGGCTTTGGCCTGACCATGGGTCTGCACAGCCGCATCGCGCGCGTTTCGGAAAGTGTTGAGGGCAGGGCGCGGGTTGGCAATCTGTACATCAACCGTTCGATGATCGGCGCGGTGGTGGGTAGTCAACCCTTTGGCGGGGAAGGGCTTTCGGGAACCGGTCCCAAGGCGGGCGGCCCCAACTATCTGCACCGTTTCTGTGCGGAACGAACGACAAGCATTGATACCACCAGCGCGGGCGGCAATGCCTCGCTGCTGTCGCTGGAGGATTAGTCCTCCCCCAACGGGGGAGGGGGACCATCCTCGCAGAGAATGGTGGAAGGGCACGGCAGAGTTTTCTTGCGGTCGAGACGTCAGGAGAACCTGCACGTGCCCCTCCACCACCCTTTGGGTGTTCCCCCTCCCCGTTTCGGGGAGGAAAAGAAGAAAGAGGCGGTGCGCGACCCTGCACCGCCCCTCCCCCCGTAAACGAAATGCCCCCCGTTTACGGATCCCTGTTTGACGAAACTCGGTAATATCAGTCGCGTATGCGCTTGATATCTTTCATGCTTGCTTCAAGGTCTTCGGCCATATCCTCAAATTCAGGCATCATGGTTGCAAAGGCCGCAGTAAAGCCGCTGAGCATGGTCATCATCTGACGGCTGCCCTTGGCTAGCTCACCCGGAAGGCGCTCGGCGTCGCGGCCAGCAAGATCGGCTACGGTCGCATCTTCACGAACGCGCCTTTTCATTGTGCCCGGACGCGCCTTTTCGATGGCTGCGGCAAATTTGCCCACAGGCAGGTTGAGCATGGTTTCACCCAAGCGCTCAACCATCGCGGCGACACCATCCTGCATGCGCGGATCGGCGAGATCTTCGGCCATGTCGTTCAGCGTGGCTTCGGCATCGCGGCTATCGTCGCGCTCGGGCGCGTCACCCAGCGCCAGCGGCGCAACCGCAACCGTTGCTTCACCGGTACCTGGCACGAACATTATCTCACTTGCCTTTGCATCGGGAGCAAAGGCGAGCAACAAAACAGCAAAACCGGCAAGCGCCGGAACACGCAAATCGATTCTGCGCATGGCGCACAACCTTTCAAAACAGCCTGCGCAGATCGCAGGGCAAGCCACAGACATCGGCTGTCTGAACAATGATGTTAATAGCAGAGTTTTTCTGATCGATCACTGAACAATGCGGTCAACTGAACGTCAGCTTGGTAAATGGTTGTAAAATGCTTGGTGG
>JBOFLS010000168.1:0-41666 GCA_051657985.1 Sphingorhabdus sp.
AAGCCGTTACTGCCTGGGCGCTGATGGGCGCACGCGACTGGTCGAGTCTTGCGGTCGAAAATAGCGGCGATTTCGAATGCGGTGCCTTCGATCCGCGCAGTGGGCAGGCACGCACTACCGGGGTTGCGAAGACTATGGCAGCGCTTGGGCACGATAAAACCTTGCCGCCAGCAGCCCAGGGGCTTGGTTGGTGGAGGAGACCCGAAAGATTGCATTATCCCTCTGCCGCGATTGCGAGACGCGCAACGATTTCCGCCGCATTCGATAATAGGCATACAGGCCCATTGCTGATTGCAGGAGCCAGCGGCACGCTGGGGCAGGCCCTGCTGCGTTCGGCCCGTGCGCGCGGAATATATGCCATTGCTACCAGCCGCCAAATGATGGCGCTCGATGATCGGGGGGCCGTAACGGCGGCTCTCGATCATTTCAGGCCTTGGGCAGTGCTGAATGCGACGGGCTGGGTGCGTGTGGATGCGGCCGAGGTGGAACCTGAGGCCTGCTATAAAAGCAATGTTGCAGCAGCACTCAATCTTGCCGTAGCCTGCGAGACACGCGGCATCCCCAATGTCCATTTTTCGAGCGATCTGGTGTTTGATGGGGATCACCCCACCGCCTATCATGAAAGCGATCCGACCGCGCCTCTATCGGTCTATGGCGCTTCAAAAGCACAGGCCGACGCCATGCTGCAGAATTTTGAAAAGGCTCTGATCATCAGGACCGCCGCATTCTTCTCACCCTATGACCCCTATAACTTCGCCGCCGCGATCGTCCGGACTTTACGGGAAGGGCATCGCTTTGCGGCATCGGACAACCATTATGTTTCTCCTACCTATGTTCCCCATCTGGCACAGGCCTCGCTCGATCTTCTCATCGATGAGGCAACCGGGCTATGGCATGTGTCGAACGGTGTCGAGCTGAGCTGGCATGATTTTGGACGTGAGATTGCCGGAGCCTGCGGGCTCGATCCGACGCTTGTAATCCATAGCGATCCGGATGCGCTCGGCTGGATCGCATCGAGGCCGCCACGCTGCGGGCTGGTTTCGCAAAAGGGGCAGATCATTCCTGCGCTGGACAAGGCGATCGGTCAGTTCCGCGATTTGGCAAGGGTTTAGAGCTATGACTCCATCTGCCGATCGGCGATCGACCGCAATTCGGTTTTCAGCAATTTGCCGATATGACTGCGCGGCATTTCGTTGATTTCATACACTGCAGATAGCCGCTGCGTCTTGCCCAATTGCGCATTGGCGCCTGCTAAAATCGAGTCGCAGTCAAGCACCCTATCTTTTGCAGCGGTTACGAAACCAATCGGCGTCTCGCCCCATTCTTCTGACGGCACACCAATGACGGCGGCCTCTTCGACACCGGGCAGGGTCAGTAACACGCTTTCCAGATCGACTGGATAGATGTTGAACCCGCCCGAAATGATCATGTCTTTGGATCGTCCCAGCAGCTCGACAAAGCCCTCGGCATCGACACGGCCGATATCGCCCATACGCTGCCAGATGCTGCCATCCGCGTCGATCCAATAGCCTTCACGGGTCTTTTCGGGCTGATTCTGATAGCCTGACATCATGGTATTCGAACGCCCCACCAACTCGCCGGTCTCGCCCGCAGGCAGACGGTTGCCGGCTTCGTCGATGGTGAAAACCTCGCTGCCTTTCCAGGGAATGCCCACGGTGTGTAGCTTATCCGGATGGTCATGCGCCAGCAGCAGGCAGACCACGCCGCCTTCGGTCATCGAATAAATCTCAACCAGCCCGCCGGGCCAGCGTTTTAGCACATCGGCTTTCAAGGCGGGCGCGAACGGGGCGCTGGTGCAATATTTTAAACGGAAGCTGGAAAGATCGTAATCGCCGAACCCTTCATATTCCATTAGCCGCTTGTACTGGACGGGCACCAGCATCGTGTGGGTGATGCGATGGTCCTGGGCACGCTCCAGATAACCTGTGACATTAAATTTGGGCATCATGTGCAGCGTGCCGCCATAGGCCAATGTCGGGATGACCATCGCCAAGGTGGTATTGGAATAAAGCGGTGTTGCGACCAGCGATGCAGCGTCGGGTTCGCTATAGCCGGTGCCTGTGCCAACGGCCGCATGCAGCCAGCGCATCTGGCGCGAATGCACGATCCCTTTTGGTGTGCCCGTGGTGCCGCTGGAATAGATGATGTTGAAGGGATCGTCGGGTCCGCAACCATGCGGTGCAGCCTGTGTGCCTGCGGGGGTCATCCATTGGTAAATTTCTGGGTGATCGGCCAAGGGCTTATCAAGCATGATGGTTTTGACGGGCAGCAGGTCGCGTCCTTCAAGGTCAGCCAGCTTAGGCGCATCGATGAATAGGTGCATCGCGCCTGAGTCCCGCAGCATTGCCTCCAACTGAGTGGATGTGGCGGAGGTGGTCAGCGGTGCCGCGCACCCACCGGCGCGGATCGCCCCCAGATAAGCCAGCGCATAACGCACGCTTGTCGTGCCCAAGATCGCAACCGCCTGGCCCCTTTGCAAGCCATCGGCCTGCAACTGCGCAGCAATGCGTTCGACATGGCGCGCCACCTCTGCCCAGTTCAGACGCTCAAGCCCGTCATCCAGCGCAGTTCTGTCTGGTCGTTCCTGTCCCCAGGCCGCAATCAGGGCAGTGTAATCGCCAAAGGATTTTTCCAGTTCTTTGTGGGGGTTGATGGGCATTTTATCACTCTGGGCCTTTATTTGCTGAGAGCAGGGTGCCAGATTTTTCCTCAGAAGGAAGAAGAAAATAAGGAAGAAGGAGGTTCCGTTTGTTGATCAACGATTGTTGTAAACGCGGCGAATACCTTCGCTGAAAGTTTCCGCGCCGAAATTGATAATTAGCCCAAAGGGTTGATTGAGCAGTTTGACATAGGTTGCCGCCTGACGGACATGAACGCCTAAAAGCCGCTCCAGCGCCTTGAGTTCGACGACCAGCCAATCGTCCAGATACAGGTCAACACGATAGGCGTCGCTGAAACCGATGCCATCGATGGTTATATTAACCGGCATTTGCCGTACAACCTTGATCCCCAATCGTTGCAGGCGATGAGCAAAAACGGTTTCGTAAACTGACTCTATTAGCCCTGGGCCCAACTCCCGGTGTAAATGGAATCCTGCGTCGACAACTGCTGAAATCAGCTGTTCTTGCACTGCATTGGCCATACTGCACCGGCCCCTTCTTCCTTATTTTTCTTCTTCCTTCTGAGGAAAAAGCCATCACAACTTGAGCAAAGCAATGATGGAAACTGCCTAGGTAGATTTATGTGGAAAATCCGAGCTTTTCCTTGGGTTTTTCTGCTATCTTGCTTATAGTATAAAGATGAGTGATATTAACGAAGAACGTACCGGCGATAGCGCCGCCAATCCTAACCAGAATGAATATGGGGCCGACAGCATCAAGGTGCTGAAAGGGCTGGATGCGGTGCGCAAACGCCCTGGCATGTATATTGGTGATACTGACGATGGATCGGGCCTGCACCATATGGTGTTTGAGGTGTCGGACAACGCCATCGACGAGGCGCTGGCTGGGCATTGCGATCTCGTCTTGATCGAACTCAACCCCGATGGTTCGGTATCGGTCGAGGATAATGGCCGCGGTATCCCGACGGGCATGCACAAGGAAGAAGGCGTGTCGGCGGCCGAGGTCATCATGACGCAGCTGCACGCAGGCGGGAAGTTCGAGAATACCAGCGACGACAATGCCTATAAGGTCTCGGGCGGCCTGCACGGTGTCGGTGTGTCTGTGGTCAACGCACTGTCGGAGTTTTTGGAGCTCACCATCTGGCGCGAAGGCAAAGAGCATTGGATGCGCTTCGAACATGGCGACGCGGTTGCTCCGCTTGTCGTTAAGGGCGACGCACCGGTTGTCGACGGCAAGCCTAAAAAGGGCACGCGCGTTACTTTCATGGCCTCGACCGACACCTTCAAGAACGTCACCGAGTTTGATTTCGACAAGCTGGAGCATCGCTACCGCGAACTGGCGTTCCTGAATTCGGGCGTGCGCATCCTGCTGCGCGACAAGCGCCATGCCGATGTGGCTGAGCACGATCTTTATTATGAAGGCGGCATTGCGGCTTTCGTAAAATATCTCGATCGCAACAAGACCGCGATCATTCCCGAACCGATTGCGATCTCTTCCGAACGCGATGGCATCGGCATCGACGTGTCGCTCGAATGGAATGACAGCTATTATGAAAATGTGCTGTGCTTCACCAACAACATCCCGCAGCGCGATGGCGGTACGCATTTGGCGGCGTTCCGCGCGGCATTAACGCGCACGATCAACAATTATGGCGAGAAATCGGGCATCCTCAAAAAAGAGAAAGTATCGCTGACCGGCGAGGATATGCGCGAAGGGCTGACGGCAATTGTGTCGGTCAAGCTGCCCGATCCTAAATTTTCTTCGCAAACCAAGGATAAACTGGTGTCTTCCGAAGTGCGCCAGCCGCTCGAAAGCCTGATGGCTGACAAGATGGTCGAATGGCTGGAAGAAAATCCAGCCCATGCCAAGACGCTGATTTCCAAGATCATCGATGCCGCCGCAGCTCGTGAAGCGGCCCGTAAAGCGCGAGAGGCATCACGCAAATCGGTAATGGGCATCGCCTCACTCCCCGGAAAACTGGCCGATTGTCAGGAGAAAGACCCGGCCAAATCCGAACTGTTTCTGGTCGAGGGTGATTCGGCAGGCGGTTCAGCGAAACAGGGGCGCGACCGCCATTATCAGGCGATCCTGCCGCTAAAGGGTAAAATCCTGAATGTTGAACGCGCGCGGTTCGATCGAGTGATTTCTTCGAAGGAAGTCGGCACGCTGATCCAGGCAATGGGCACGGGCATTCGCGACGATTTCAATCTGGAAAAGCTGCGCTATCACAAGATCGTGATTATGACCGACGCCGATGTCGACGGTTCGCACATCCGCACGCTTTTGCTCACCTTCTTTTATCGGCAGATGAAGCCGATCATTGAGGCAGGACATCTCTATATCGCGCAGCCGCCGCTCTATAAGGTCGCCAAGGGGCGCAGCGAGCTCTATCTGAAAGACGATGCCGCGCTCGACAATTATCTGGTCGATGCCGGTCTTGCCGGTCTTTCGCTGGAAGGCAGCGGCAGCGCATTGAGCGGCGATGCGCTGGCTTCGCTTGTCGATCATGCCCGGCGTATGCGCAGCCTGATGGCTTATGTGCCTCGGCGTTACGATCCGGCAATTATCGAGGCGTTGGCATTAAACGGGGCGCTTGCCCCCGATCTGGAAGGTCCAGAGCGTGAAGCGGCGGTGCGGAAAGCGGCAGCCTGGCTGGATTCGTTGGATGTCGAAAATAAATGGTCGGGTCGTGTCGCCGAAGAAGGCGGTTATCATTTTGAGCGCATCTGGCGCGGGGTTACCGATCATCACATCATCGAACGCAATTTTCTAATCAGCGCCGAGGCGCGCAAGCTGCACAAGCTGGCAGCCGAAGAGGCCGCAAGTTATGCCGAACCGGCACGTCTGGTAAAATCGGCCGGCGCTGCGTTTGAGCTTGAATCCGAAGCTGTCGAGATTGCAGAGATACAGGAATCTCAGGAAGCTGTTGCCGCACCGGCAAGGAAAACATCTGTTGACAAACCCGTTACACGCCCGTCCGAACTGCTTGATGCGGTGCTATCGGCGGGTCGCAAGGGGCTGTCGATCTCACGCTACAAGGGCTTGGGCGAAATGAACGCCGAACAACTTTGGGAGACCACGCTCGATCCGACCGCACGCTCGCTTCTTCAGGTGACGATCGAAGATAGCCAAGAAGAAGGCGAGATTTTTGAAAAGCTGATGGGCGACATCGTCGAACCCCGCCGCGATTTCATCCAAGAAAACGCTCTGAACGTGGCCAATCTGGATGTGTGACTTTGATACCGCATTTAGAAATTTCTAATAAACAAAGCGTATCGCGTCCTTCAAAGTGATGGGGTCATTGCAGGGGTTGATATGAAATTCATATTTTTGCCATTCACGCGTATCGCTGATTACAAGGGCAGGTCGGGGCGGCGTGAATATTGGCTTTTCCAGCTGCTAAAAATCATTATCGGTGCTTTGCTGTCGATCGTTACAGGCCTGGCTAGTGCTTTGATGAGTGCGCCTCTGCTTTCGGGCAATGCAGTTACTATCGTATTAAGTAACACCACCACTTTGATTATCATGCTGGCCTATCTGTTTGTCTTCCTGCCTGCCGAAATTGCACTGACCGTGAGACGTTGGCACGATATAGGCAATTCAGGCTGGACGATTGTCATCATTATTATGTTTGGAATGATCCCCCTTATTGGCTTTCTCGCATGGATTGTTAATTTCGCCGCCATGTGTTGGCCAGGTGACAAAGGATCAAATCACTATGGCCCGCCGCCTACCAATCTTAATTCACAACAACCGGCAATTTAGGGGCAGGACTTAAAGAGCTCAACGTGACTTCCATTCGGTTTTTGCCGCGCCCGCTTTACGACTGTTGACGATATCATCCTTCAAAGGATGCAATTCGCCGCATGATGTCTCAAGCCCGGTCCACTGTTCGGCCATTGCACGCGGTTCGCCGGTCTTGAGCTTTTCCTGAAAGGCGGCAAGCATGATCTTAAGATCGGCATCGGCGGTTTCGCGTTTGCCGTCGGGGGCAAAAGCGGCTGCGGCCTGGGCGTAATCGACAGCGGTCGCCTGCTGCGCCGAGGCGGCATTGCCACTGGACCGCGCCGCTTCGATCGTATGAAACGCGGCGCACGACAGAAAGCTGTCATAGATTTCCTGCCGTTCTTCATCCTGTGCAAAGGCAGGCAATGCGACGATCGCAAAAACAGCTGTGAATGAAATTTTGTGGAAATTCATAATGTCTCTATGCTCCATTCCGATGGCTGGACGATGAACAGCGCCCTTATGCGACAAGCGCTGCTGCCTGCCACTGGGGAAGCCTTGCAGGGTCGAGGTCTTCTACCCTTGCGTGCACCACAGCCAGTCCCAGTTCGGGATAGGCGATGCGCAGCCGCTTGGGATCGGCTGCATCCATAGCGACCACCGCCAGCCGCCGGTTGACCTTCTGCCGCCAGTTCATCCGCGCGGTATTTTCCTGGCCGACATAACAGCCCTTGGTAAAGGACACTCCGTTCAGTTCGGCAGCGTTGGTTTCCAGCCACAATGTTGCGTCGCTACCCAGTTCGGATATGCCTTCGGTCACGCCTAGCGAAAGCCGGTGGGCACGATAGAGTGCACTGACATCGCTGTCATCGGAACCCGCAGACGCTATCCAGCGGACGCCAAGTTCGGTTAGCCGGGGATCGGCAAAACCCTGTGGCGCAGCCATAGCCCAAAACACACCCAGTGTCGGGTCGATCATGATCGATATCTTGCGTCGCAGGCGATAGAGCGACAAGCGCCGAGCCAGCGCTTCAGCCTGCCCGGCTTCGCAGTCGATCAAGATATCCGCCAAAATATCCCTTTGCCCCGAACCCTGAGCTTGTCCGGGGGCCGAAGGGTCATTCCACAGGAAAAAATCGAACAGCGTCTTGCCTTGCGGGGTAAGCAGCCCCGCCCATAATGGCATTCCAGCATTTGTATCTTGCGTGACCAGCCCTTGCAGGAAGCCGCGCACGTCCTCGCCCGTTTCGGTCGGCGAAAGGCGGATGACGGCGCGATCGTATAAACGGGGTGCAGACATAGGTGACAGATAGGCTTGACCCCGTCTAAAGGAAAGTCATGACCGATATATTGATCATCCGTCGCCCTGACGATTGGCATGTGCATCTGCGCGATGGTAATATGCTGAAAGGCGTTGTCGCGCATACTGCGCGCCAGTTTGCACGAGCGATCGTCATGCCTAATCTTGCGCCGCCGGTGATCAGCGTGGATGCCGGGCGGGCCTATCGTGACCGGATCTTGGCAGCGCTGCCGACCGGCCTGTCTTTCGAGCCATTGATTACCTGCTATCTCACTGACAGGCTTTCCCCCGATGAGGTGGCCAAGGGGCACGAAGAGGGCGTTTTCACCGCCGCCAAACTCTACCCCGCGCACGCTACCACCGGCAGCGCGCATGGCGTGACCGATATGGCGAATATCCATGCGGTGCTGGAACGGATGCAGGCAATCGATATGCCGCTGCTTATTCATGGCGAAGTAACCGACCATGATGTCGACATTTTCGACCGGGAAGCCGTTTTTATCGAACGCGTACTGAATGGGCTGGTACGTAACTTTCCCGATTTGCGCATCGTTTTCGAACATATCACGACTAAAGACGCGGTTGATTTCGTCAAGGCAAGCGGCCCTAATATCGCCGCAACGATCACGCCGCAGCATCTGCATATCAACCGCAACGCCATGTTCGCAGGCGGCATCCGCCCGCATGCCTATTGCCTGCCTGTTGCGAAGCGTGAGGTGCACAGGCTTGCGCTCAGAAAGGCGGCAACATCGGGCAGCGCAAAATTCTTCCTTGGCACCGATAGTGCGCCGCATGGCATCACAGCAAAGGAATCAAGTTGCGGCTGCGCCGGCATTTTCAACGCGCCTTATGCGCTGGAAAGCTATATTACGGTGTTTGAACGGGAAGCTGCTCTCGATAAGTTCGAAGGCTTCGCCTCGCTTCATGGCCCTGCATTTTACAAGCTGCCGATCAATGAAGAGACGGTGACCTTGCGCAAAGTTGTGACGGCCGTACCTGCAAGCATCGATTGCGCAGGAACGCCGGTAGTGCCCTTCCATGCCGGGGAAGAATTGAGCTGGCGGTTTGAGGGGTAAAGGCGGGATATATTTTCGTTAGAAGAAAGAAGAAATAAGAGGTCGCTTAGCGACCTTATCTCATTCTTATATTTTTAAGTGAACACTATGTTTTTTGAAAAGAGCTGATGTCCTTCTTTCTTCTAACGAAAAAATCACAACGACATTCATCAACCTTTATCCCGCAGACACCCCACCCCGCATCCGCCGCACCGCGTCAAAGCTGAAGATCGAAAGTGCCGTCCAGATCAGGATAAAACTGATCAGGCGTTCTGTGGACAAGACCTCATCATAGATCAGCCATCCGCATAGAAACTGAATCGTGGGGGCAAGATATTGAATGAAACCAAGCGTGCTGTAATCCAGCCGGCGCGCGGCGGTTGCGAACAGCAGCAGGGGAAAGGCGGTCACCGCACCGCCTGCCGCCAGCAACCAGGTCAGCCTTGCGTCGCTGCCCCAGCCAGGATGCGGGGCGTCCAAGACAAACCAGAAGGCGCCGGCCATTGCTATGGGTAGCAGTAGGCTGGTCTCGATCGCCAAGCCCGGCACTGCGCCGACAGGGGCAAATTTGCGTACCAATCCATAGGCGCAAAAGCTGGCGGCAAGGCTGAGACTGATCCAGAGCGTATCGAGTGCGCCCGCGCCCATCACCAAAACACCCAGCGCCGCCACGCCAAATGCTAAAAGCTGTGCCCGGTTGAGTTGCTCTTTCAGAAAGATCGTGCCCATCACGATATTGAGTAGGGGATTTAGATAATAGCCGAAACTTGAAGCCAGGATATGACCGTTATTCACCGCCCAGACGTAGATCAGCCAATTTGCGGAAATCAGTACCGCACTTGCCAGCATCCATCGAAGCTGTGGCCAACTGGCAAACACGTGGCGAAACTCAGCCAGTTGTTTTCGCACCGCCAGGATCGCAATCAGCAGCGGTACGGCCCAAACAACACGGTGCGAAATAATCTCCAGCGCAGGAACCGCAGCCAGTTGTTTGAAGAAAACGGGCATGAAGCCCCACGCACCATAGGCCGCTAACGCCGAGACAAGCCCAACGCGGTCGATCCGTTGTTGTTCGCCCGAAATAGTCTTGCTGCCGTCAGAAGATACCCGCACCCAGCCACAGACGGATGGCGCAGATGGCGATGACGACAAGGCAGAAATTGCGTCCGCTATTCTTGTTGGAAGCAAAACCAAACGCCGCGCCAATCCCGGCAATCAACAACACCGGCCATAACAACAGCCCGAAAAAGGGAATGAAGCCGATGATTGCGAAAAGAAGCGCAATAAGACCTAAGAGAAATGCGATAATATTTGCCATAACTTCAGGTGTAGGGCGGCATCGGTGGAAAGACAAGCTCCCCGACAGCTTCAATTCGCCGTTTTCACAATACGGTACGTCGCATGGAGATGATAATGGTTGGGTCCAGTTCATGTTGTGGCGGTTCATTGGCGGCAACGCAGTTCAAGGAGAAAAATAATGAAAATTCTGATGGTACCGGTAGCCGCCCTTGCCCTTGCCATTCCCGGAGTAGCAATGGCCGATCCACCACGTCACGCGCCTGCGCATGGCTATTACAAGAAACGTGCGGCGCAACCTGTTTACCGCGATACACGTGTATGGCGCGGCGATGACGGACGCTATTATTGCCGACGCAGCGATGGAACGACCGGCCTCATTATCGGCGCTGCGGCAGGGGCTCTTGCGGGTCGTGCCATCGATACTCGCGGCGACAGAGCGTTGGGAACGATCATCGGTGCTGCGGGCGGCGCCATCCTTGGCCGTAAGATCGAGCGTAGCAGTTATCGTTGCCGTTGATGATCGGGCTTTAGACCCCTGTCTCAGTTAACTGAGACAGGGTCTAAGCAGGAAAACCTATTTCGAACGATATCTTAGTGGCAAGGTCTTCAGCCCGCCAACGAAGGTCGAATTCGATCTTTTTGGTTCACCTGCCAGTTCGATGCTTTCCAGCCGATCCAGTAACTCCTCAAACAGGATGCGCATTTCGAGCCGAGCCATGTGGAGACCAAGGCACTGATGCGCGCCCGCGCCGAAGGCCAAATGACGGTTAGGTGAACGCGCCGCGTCGAAACGGCGGGGGTTGGGAAAAACACTATCATCATGATTTGCAGAGACGTAGCTGAGCATCAGCCAGTCGTCCTTGGCAATGTGCTGCCCGCCTAGTTCCACATCCTCGGCGGCGGTGCGCATAAAATGTTGGACCGGTGTAGTCCAGCGGATTGCCTCTTCAACAATGCCAGGCAGCAATGAACGGTCGGCCCTGAGCCTGCGGAATTGGTCCGGATCTTGTGCCAGCGCCAACATCGCACCGGCCGTAGAGGCCGATGTCGTATCGTGCCCGGCAGCTGCCAAAATAATGTAATAGCCTGCCATTGCCCTGTCATCGAGCGGTGTACCGTCGACCAAAGCATTGGCGATAATACTGGCAACATCGTTGGTCGGCGTCGCGCGCTTGGTGGCTGCAAGCGCCGCGAAATATTCCTCAAAGCTTTTGACCGCTCCTGCCACCAGCTGGGTAATCTGTTCGGGAGTCATATTCGCTGTGCCCGATTTGTTGAGATCCTCATCCTGACCGCCAAACATCTGCTGCGTCAGAAACAGCATGCGTGGCTCATCGGCCTCAGGCACACCTAAAATCTGCATTACGACATGCAAGGGATAGGGAGCGGCCACCAGCGGTACGAAGTCCCCTTCGGGGCCATTGTCGATCAGCTGGTCAACGGTCTTTTTGGCAAGCGCCTTTATCTCGCCCTCTAACAGCTTCAGGTTCTTAGGCATGAACCATTCCTGTGTCAGCTTCCGATATTTCATATGCACCGGCGCATCGAAGACGACGAGCGAATCGACCAGCATGTTGCTACCGGTAACGGCACGCGAAAATTCGATCGCGCTTCGGAAACTGAAAACGACGGGACGCGGATTGTTAAGAAAGGTCGCATTATCCTTTGAAATGCGCATCACATCGTCATAGCGGGTGATCAGCCAGAACGGATCGTGGAATTCGTCATTTTCGACGCGGACCACCGGGCTTTCGCGCCGAAGAGCATCGAACATGTCAAGCGCCGTGGTCCAGTTTCCATAGGTTTTGGGGTCATATACGCGCTGGGCGTCTTCGCCGCGCAAGACAGGGATGGTGTCGGTCATGGCTGCTTTCCTTTCAATAGCTTCGGCGCCTTATGCCTATCCTTTGTCATTCCCGTAAAAGCAAAGGAGATATAGTAATATTGCTGATAGGTAAGCAAAAGAAGTGCTTCCGAAATCAGTTGTTCGGCTTGGCAGGATAGCGGTACAATATGTTCGCCTTTTATTTTCGTGCGCTCAGCGGGGATCCGCCAGAGCGTTCGCAGTACCCAGTCCTCAGCATATACTGGTAGTCAGCCAAAAATTGTGCCAAATCGGCAAGCGGTGCATATGCTTGACGCGGAGCTTTGACTTCAGCGCTCCTTGCAAATGGGTGGTGGGGTCAGAATTGGCCTAGCGCGATGCGATAGCGAACCGAAACACGTGCCCAACCGACTGCTTTGCCTGGCGACTTATGTCCAGCGCGTCCCGGGCTTTGATCTTACGAATCATTCCAAGCACGTCAGGAGCTGAAATAATTGTGAGGGTAACTTTCCGATCGATGGAAAGTGGACGCCTGTGGATGCGTCCGGAAAAGAGATTGGTAGCGGAGGAGGGACTTGAACCCCCGACCTACGGATTATGATTCCGCCGCTCTAACCAGCTGAGCTACTCCGCCATATCAAGTCGCACCAATTCGTAAGGGGTGTGACAGGAGGCGGCCTATAAGCGGCCTATTTTATCGGGTCAATAGATTGGTTCATGTCGAGGCCGTCAGCAGCAAAGCGGCGCTATTGTTGAGCGCATGCGCCAAAATCGTTACCCGCAGCGATCCCGTAAGATGATAAAGGACTCCGAAAACAATGCCCATCGCCATTAACGCCGGAAAGGCATAGGGCTGAAAATGGATGAGGGCGAATATCGCCGAGGCAAGCAGAATGGCAGCCCAGATTGGCATGCGTTTTGCCAGCGACGTCTGCAGCAGCCCGCGAAACAGCAATTCTTCGAGCACGGGCGCAAGGATCGCGACGGCAACGAAAAGCATCGCTTGGTTCCAAGCGGTTTTGGGAAGCGCAGCAAACAGTTTCAGCATCTGTTCCTGCGATTTGACATCGGGGATGACGTATGTTGCATAAAGATAATTGAAACCCAGCCCAAGCCCGATCAGTGCCACCGCAAGGCCTGTTGTTTGCATCAGGCTCAGCTTGCTCCAACGGGTCAGGCCAATACGTGCGATCCGGTCGTGCGTGCGCAGATAGAGCCACAGCAGTCCCACCAGAATCAGGCCAGCCGCGATCAGCGACAGGATCGTCGGCCCCGCGACGAAGGACAGGTCGGTTGCCAGAGTCAGTGGATCGCGTCCATTTCCATCCAGCGCGACGGCGGCCGCTATGGCAATGAAGCCAGCAACCAGTTGCAGCACGAAAAACAAGACAACCCAGCCAATGCTGACCAAAATTCCCGGAAAGGCGGCGTCGACCCCTTGTTGCTTTTCCAATCCTGATTGCGTTTGTTTTTCGGTCATGCGTTGCCCCTATTCTGTTGGTCGGCAGGGCTAAGCCAGCCCCCGTTTAAAAGCAATTAAACCAGACCCATTTTCATCAACTCGCCGAGCATCCTGCCGGGCATTTCATCACGCCCATCGGCATCGTTACTGCCCAGGTCGGGTGGGGCATCGTTTTCTTCCAGATAACGCCAACCCTGATGCGCGCGCTTGGGATAGGCGCGTACCGCGATCAAATGCGGGCGCAGGCGGATCCAGGTGCGTCCCTCACCATTATCCATAAAGCCGATCAGCGGACTGCGGCCAATAAGGGTATGGTTGAGTATCCAGTAGAGCGAACCGCCGACCATTTCCGCATGGCGTTTGGGTAGATAGCGCGTGGTTAGCCGAACCTCGTCGCCCACCGCATTCGCGCCAAGCCGTTCGCGCAGATGCGCCATATTTTTTACGCCGAAAGCGATGCGGGTCATGTTGAGCGACATAGGGGCTATTTGGTGGCGCAAAAGCTAACCCACAAGCCCGGAAGATACCGCCAACCCCAGGAAGATAAAAAACCCCATCGAATCGGTAATCATCGTCACGAAAATCGAACTCGACACGGCCGGGTCCTGATCCAGACGGTCGAGGATGATGGGAATCGCCACGCCCGACAATCCTGCGATCATGATGTTGAACAGGATTGCGCAGGCGATCACCGCGCCTAGCATGGGGTTAGTAAAAACCAGCCATGCCCCCAGCCCCGCAATGACCGCGACGGTCGCACCGATCAGGGCCGCGACGCGCACTTCGCGCCAGATCGAGCGCATCGTGTTCGATTGCGTCACCTGATTGGTGGCAAGCGCGCGCACCGTAACAGCCAGTGTCTGCGTACCCGCATTGCCGCCGAGCGAAGCCACGATCGGTCCGAGTGCGGCCAGCGCGAACATCGTTTCTATCGCGCCGCCGAACTGAAGAATGATGAAACTTGCCACCATCGCGGTTCCCAGATTTGCGACCAGCCAGCGAACACGCGCCTTATAGCTGTCGGCGATTGGTTCGTTGATGTCGCCCTCGCCCGCGCCCGATAGCCGCAATATGTCTTCGCCTGCCTCTTCCTGTACGATGTGGACGACGTCATCGGCCGTAATCACGCCCACCAACCGCCCGCCCTCGTCGACCACGGCGGCGGAAATCAGCGCGTATTTCTGGAACTGCAGCGCAACCTCCTCCTGATCCATATCAACCGGGATCAATCGCTGTTCGCGCTTCATCACATCGGAGATCGCAATGTTCCGCGGTGTGCGCAATATCCAGCTCAGCTGGCAGGTGCCGATCGGGCGATGCGCCGGATCGACAACGAAGATTTCCCAGAATTCGGTGGTCAGATCCTGGTTCTCACGCAAATAGTCGATCAGCTGGCCGACGGTGATGTGTTCGGGCACCGCGACCAATTCGCGCTGCATGATACGTCCGGCCGATTCTTCCGGATAGGAAAGCGCATCTTCGATCGCAGCGCGATCTTCGGGATCGAGTTCGGCAAGAACCGCCTGCTGCTCATCTTCCTCCAGCTCTTCGATGATCGCCACGGCGTCATCGGTGTCGAGCTGCCCGGCCAGATCGGCGACCTGCGACGGCTGCAGTGCCTCGATGATATCATCGCGCACCCAATCGTTGATTTCGGCGAGCACATCGGCGCTGACAAGATCGCCAAGCGCGGTCGCAAGCTGCGCACGATTATCACCCGGGGTCAGTTCAAAAAGATCGGCAATGTCGGCTGCGTGCAGCGGCTGGGCGAGGCGGTAAGCTTCCTCGCGATTATCCGCCTCCAACGCGTCCTGCACCTGCCGGACGAAATCGGGCGACAGACGGTTTTCCTCGTCGAAGGTCATGTCGGGAGTATCGACGAATGTAGCGATGGGGTCGGCTTCCGCTGTCATTGTCGCCCCTTTCCTGTCATTCCTATGCGCCCGCGCCCCTCCTAAGCCGACAGGGGCAAATTGCAATTTACTTTTGCCAGACAAAGCCTACAGGCATCGCCAAAGTTCCCAGCACAAGGATTTTCCAAATGGCCGAAACATTGACCCTGCATCTCTCAACCGGTGATGTCATGATCAAACTGCGCCCCGATCTTGCCCCCCACCATGTCGACCGCATCGTCGAGCTGGCAAGCGAGGGCTTTTACGACGGCGTCAAATTTCACCGCGTGATTGATGGGTTCATGGCGCAGGGCGGCTGCCCCAACGGCACCGGTATGGGCGGATCGAAAAAGCCTGACCTGAAACAGGAATTCAACGACGAGCCGCATATCCGTGGTGCCTGCTCGATGGCGCGTACCAGCGATCCGAACAGCGCGAACAGCCAGTTCTTCATCGTCTTCGACGATGCAACCTTCCTTGATCGACAATATACTGTCTGGGGCAATGTGATCGAAGGCATGGAGAATGTCGATGCCCTGCCCAAGGGCGAACCCCCGCGCGAGCCCGGCGTGATCCAGTCGGTGACGTTGGGTTAGAGCGCTTTTCCGGCGCGCC
Organism: Sphingorhabdus sp.; assembly: GCA_051657985.1. Taxonomy (GTDB): domain Bacteria; phylum Pseudomonadota; class Alphaproteobacteria; order Sphingomonadales; family Sphingomonadaceae; genus Sphingorhabdus_B. The sequence goes on from JBOFLS010000168.1 coordinate 15,817, forward strand.
CTGCCAATTCGACGGTGTAATACCAAGCTGTGCGGCCTGAGCGCTGTCCGCGCTGGTGCACAAAGGCCAGCGCATCGGCTTCATCCCAAACCAGGTTGAAATGCTCAGCATAGGCGGCGACCATTTCCAGAAAGGTCGCCTGATCGGGATACTGAAAACCCAGCTTCATCCCGAAACGGTCGGCGAGCGCCAGGCGATCATCGGCGACATCGCGGGTGTTGATTGCGGCCTCTTCATCCTCGCGCGCACGATCAACGATATTGCGCCGGTTTGAGGTGACATAGAGCCGGACATTGGCAGGCCGTGCCTCCGATCCGCCTTCCAGCATCGATCGCAAGCGGCGCGGCGCGGCATCATCGCCTTCAAAGGCCATATCGTCGATGAACAGAATGAAGCGCCGGTCGGCCTTAGCCAGCAAGGCAAAAAGCGCAGGCAGGCTGGCAAGCTGATCGGCAGTGGTTTCGACAAGCGCCAGCGGCAGGCCTGTGTCTTGCAAGGCGGCGGCAACCGATTTAACAAGCGCAGACTTCCCCATGCCCCGCGCCCCCCAGAGCAGCACATCGTGTGCGGCATAGCCCTGCGCATGGCGGCGGCTATTTTCCTCAACCGCCTGTTTTTGTCGGTCGATGCCGACGATCAGGCTGGCGGGTAGTTGCGCGAATTGGCTGACAGTGGCAAGTGATTGTCCATCCCAATGATAGGCCGGATGCACAATCAGATCGGCGGCTTCGCGCGGCGGCGGCGCAAGCCGTTCGAGCGCCTCGGCAATCCGGCGGAGGGTTTCTTCCATAATGCTGCAATAGCATCGTAGACCCTTGATGTCGAAGTAGATTTAGGCTCGTCCTTCGGACGAGCAAGGCGCGATGGCGCAAAGGCACAAAGCCTATCAAACTTGAAAAAACTCTTTGCGTCTTCGTGCCATTGTGTCTTCTTTACAAAAAATCAAGCAGCCAAACCTTCCGCATCCAGCGCGTAAAGCAGCTCTGCTCCAGCCATCGCACTGCCTTTCAGCGACATAGCCTCAGGCACCATCACATCCAGATAATAGCGGCAGCTGGCGGTTTTGGCTTTCAGGAAAGGCGTATTTCCGCCTTCCATTTCTGCGGCCTGCAACTGCTTCGCCATCAGCCAGCCGCAGGTCGCGACCGCCATCATTATGGTGAAGGGATAGCTTCCCGCAAGCCGATCATCGGTTGAAGCAGAGCCGATCATCCATTCGGCCACTTCGCTACATGCCCCGGCAAGCGCCTTTAACCTGCCATGGTCGCCGGCTTCCTGATTAATTCTTGCCAACAGATCGCGCACCGCATCGCCGCCGCGCAGGCCGAGCTTTCGGCCGACAAGGTCTGCCGCCTGGATGCCGTTCGTGCCTTCATAGATCGCTGCGATGCGGATATCGCGGTACAACTGGGCTGCACCCGTCTCCTCGACATAACCCATGCCGCCATGCACCTGGATGCCAAGTGATGCAATCTCGCTGCCCATGTCAGTGCCGTAGGTCTTGGCAAGCGGGGTGAGCAGATCGACCATTTCCTGCGCGCCCTCCAACCCCAAGGCTGCGCGGTCGACATAGCCGCTGGCGCAATAGAGCAAGGCGCGGATCGCTTGCGTGCCCGCCTTCATCCACATCAACATGCGGCGTACATCGGGATGTTCGATAATCGCAACCGAATCCTTGCTGGCGCCGCCCGCGCGCGCCGACTGTACCCGGTCCCGGGCAAAGGATATCGCTTTTTGCGTCGCGGCCTCGGCAATCTGGACACCTTGTAAACCGACATTCAGCCGAGCATTGTTCATCATTGTGAACATTGCCCGCATCCCCCCAAATTCCGAACCGATCAGCTCGCCCACACAATTGCCTTCTTCGCCAAAAGCCAGCACGCATGTGGGTGAGGCATTGATACCCATCTTATGTTCGATCGAGACCGTCTTTATGTCCTGCTCGGGTCCAACCGATCCGTCGGCATTCAGCCGGTATTTGGGAACGAGAAACAGCGAGATTCCCTTGGTTCCCGGCGGGGCATCGGGGGTGCGGGCAAGCACCAGATGGACGATGTTGTCGACCATGTCGTGATCGCCGAAACTGATATAGATTTTTTGCCCGCGGATATGATAGGTTCCATCGCCGCGCGGGGTTGCCGTCGTCTTCAGCGCGCCGACATCCGATCCCGCCTGTGGCTCCGTCAGGTTCATGGTTCCCGTCCATTCGCCCGTCGACAGCTTTGGCAGGTAGGCCGCCTTCTGCGCTTTGGATCCGTGATGCTGAATCGCCTCGATCGCACCGACGGACAGGATGGGGCAAAGCGTGAAGGCCATGTCGGCGGCTCCCAGAGAATCGAGCGCGACGGTCGCCAGCGTAAAGGGAAGACCCTGTCCGCCATAAGCCGAAGGGGCATTGATCGAGCCCCAGCCATTGGCGACATAGGCCTTGTAGGCGGTAACATAGCCTTCGGGCATGACGACTCGCCCGTCGATCAGCCGAGCGCCGACGGTGTCGCCTTTGCGGCGCAACGGATAGAATTGTTCGGCCGCAAATTCGCCGATTCCGCCGACGATCGCCTCGACCATATCGGGACTGGCATCGGCAAAGCGATCATATCCGGCCAGTTGATCTATGCCTGCGATATGCCTCAGGACGAACAGCTGTTCTTGAATGGGAGCGGTGAAGGTCATTATTTTGCCTTGTTGTTTGGGAGTCGCGCCGCCTATAGCGCAGGGTGATGCAAGCCTCAAATCCCCTAGGTCATAGCCGGATAATCAAGGCCGACGGCTATGCGATCGATGAAGCGGCCGCGCGCCTGCGTACCGGCGAAGTCGTCGCGGTGCCAACCGAAACCGTTTACGGTCTTGCCGCCGATGCCGCCAATGCCGAAGCAATCGCGCAGATCTATCGTATAAAGGGCCGCCCCGATTTCAACCCGCTGATCGTGCATGTTCCCGATCATGCCTCTGCCGAAAAACTGGCGCGGTTCGACGATATCGCGGCGATGCTGGCCGTCCGTTTCTGGCCCGGACCGCTGACGATGGTCCTGCCGATAAATTTTGCAGCTCCTATCGAGCGCGCGGTAACGGCGGGGTTATCCACCATTGCCATACGCTGCCCGGCGCATCCCGTGATGCAGGCGCTGCTGAAGGAAAGCGGACTGTGTATCGCGGCACCCTCGGCCAATCGTAGCGGCCAGATCAGCCCGACCCGTGCCGAACATGTTGTTGCCAGCCTGGGGGAGGCGACGCCTATGGTCCTCGATGCGGGGCCATGCAGTACGGGTCTGGAATCGACGATTGTCGCGGTGCGCGACGGGGGCTGGCAAGTGCTGCGTCCAGGCCCGGTGACGGCCACCGAGATAGAGGCTTTTCTGGGCGAACCGCCGTTGCCGGTGAACAATTCAAGGGTCGAGGCGCCCGGCCAACTGATCAGCCACTATGCGCCATCGAAACCGTTGCGGCTGAATGTGGAAACCCCCAATGCGAATGAATGGTTCATCGGTTTCGGCTATCTTACAGGCGACGACAATTTATCGACCGATGGCGATTTGGCCGAGGCAGCGGCGCGCCTGTTCGATGCGCTGCACCGCGCCGATGCCAGCGACCGCGCGGCGATCGCGGTCGCACCCATTCCTTACGATGCGATTGGTGCCGCGATCAACGACCGGCTGATGCGCGCGGCAGCATGAGGACGCTGGTGCCGATCGCTGCGGCGCTGGCCATACTGGTTGGCGGAGCGACGGCGACGCGCGAGGAGCCGGGATTGACGCCGACCGCACTGGCTTACCGGCAACTTGCCGAAAAGGACATCCGTCTGGCCACGATCGGTTACAACCTTGCGCGTGCCAGCGCACCGTTTTGCGAACTCAAATCGGCAAACCCCGGTTGGGTGCTGCACGACATCGCCCAATATGGCGATACCGCCGCTGCTCGCGAAGCTTTCGTTTTTCGCGAGGACATTGCCATAATGGCCGTTGTCGAGGGCGGGCCTGCGGCGCGTATCGGTATTTCGGGCGGTGATGGCTTGATAACATACGCTGGCAATTCTCCGGACAAGGCGATTGGAAAAAAACCAAGCGCGAATCGTATGGAAATAGTCAGGGCAGGAGTTGCCAAGGTTTTGGAAACCGGCGGTAAGATTGAAATTCGAGGGGCAAAGGACCGTAAAACATTTTATCTGCGGCCCGAAGGAATATGCAAATCCGATTTCTGGGTCGATACTCGTTCCAAGCGCGATGCAGGGGCCGATGGCGATCGGGTGCGGGTGACGAGCGGCATGATCGATTATGTTCTCGACGATGATGAATTGGCAGCAGTCGTCGCGCATGAAATGGCGCATAATATCCTCGGCCACCGTGCGCGTATCGATGCGGCTAAATACGGCAAGACCAAGATCATCAGAGCAACCGAGGAGGAAGCGGACCGGTTGTCGGTCTGGCTCATGGCCAATGCGGGTTATGATTTGGAGGCGGCAATCACATTCTGGCAGCGATACGGAAGGGCAACAAGTCTCGGAATCTTCAACGCCCCCACCCATTATCGCTGGCAGGACCGAGTGGCGATGCTGCAACAGGAGATTGAGGCCATCCGGACGACGCCTACAATAGACAACCGCCGCGATCCGCCTCTACTGACTGCACAACGGGCCATGCGATAAATTGGATCGTCATTCCCGCAAAGCCGGGATGCCGATGGACTTGATGACCCCAATCCGGCAGACTTATTTCGTCCGCCCTCTTGTCGCGCATCATCACGCCCGCCATGTATCTATTCTTAGACCCTTATTCGACCAGATTTGCACAGCGTGACGGAGCCGATTCTGGCCGAGTGCAAGAAGCGAGGAGAGAGCCATGCCTTTGCATAGTGACCGACGAGCGACGCTGCAATCGGCCAAAATCGGCCCGCCCCTGTGGGGTTGCGTCCAGAAGCCTCTCGGACAGCGTCACAGCGTTTGTCCGGGCAACCAGCCCGGCCCTGCACGCCGTTCCTTGCCGAGAAGCTTCTGGACGCAATCACGCTGGGCAAATTTGGGCGAATAAGGGTCTGGTTCTGAGCATGAAATGAAGAAGGAAGCAGCAAGTGGCTGAAGCGATTTTTGCGGGCGGGTGTTTCTGGTGCACCGAAGCCGTGTTCAAACAGCTGAATGGCGTTACCGGCGTCGAAAGCGGTTATATCGGCGGTACGATCGAAAATCCGACCTACAAGGCGGTGTGCAGCGGCACGACCGGGCATGCCGAAGCGATAAGGATCGGTTTCGATCCCGATACAATCGGCTATGGCGATCTGCTGGATATCTTTTTCGCAACGCACGATCCGACCCAGTTGAACCGGCAAGGGAACGATATCGGCACGCAATACCGTTCCGCCATCTTCGCGCTCGATGATGATCAGCGTACCGAAGCTGGAGCCGCGATCGCACGCGCGCAACCCGATTGGCCTGCGCCGATAGTTACCACGATCGAGGAGGCAACAACCTGGTATCCGGCGGAAGATTATCATCAGGAATATTGGGAAGGCGAAGGGCAGCGCAATCCCTATTGCCTGGCAGTAATCCCGCCCAAGCTTGCCAAGCTGAAAAAGGGTTTTGGCGAACGCCTTGCGTCATAGACTTTTCACGATCAGGACTTAAAACGCTGCTATGACCCATAAACCGATCCGCAAAGCCGTGTTCCCCGTCGCCGGGCTCGGCACCCGCTTCTTGCCCGCAACAAAGGCGATCCCCAAGGAAATGCTGCCTATCGTTGACCGGCCGTTGATCCAATATGCAGTTGATGAAGCACGCGAGGCGGGGATTGAACAGATGATCTTCGTCACAGGACGTGGCAAGACTGCACTCGTCGAACATTTCGACATCGCCTATGAGCTTGAAAGTACAATGGCTGAGCGGAACAAGGATATGTCCGCGCTCGACCCGACGCGCTTTCTGCCGGGCAATCTGATCACGGTGCGCCAGCAGGTGCCGATGGGTCTTGGCCATGCGATCTGGTGCGCACGCGCGATTGTTGGCGACGAGCCCTTTGCGATCTTCCTGCCCGATGAATTTATGCATGGCTCACCCGGCTGCATGGCGCAGATGGTGGCTGAATATGAAAAGGTCGGTGGTAATCTGTTAAGTGTCCTGGAAGTGCCGCATGAGCAGGTCTCGAGCTATGGTGTAATCGATCCCGGCAAGGCGGATGGCAAGCTGACCGAAGTAAAAGGCTTGGTCGAAAAACCTGCGATTGAGGCGGCGCCCTCGAACCTTATTATTTCCGGTCGTTATATTCTTCAGCCCGATGTTATGCGTGTGCTGGAGAAACAGGAAAAGGGCGCTGGCGGTGAAATTCAGTTGACCGATGCAATGGCGCAGATGATCGGAAAGCAGCCTTTTCACGCAGTTACCTTCGATGGTGCACGTTACGATTGCGGATCGAAAACGGGCTATATCGAAGCCAATCTGGCAGTGGCGCTTGCTCGACCGGATATGGGAGATGAGGTGCGCAACATAGCCCAGCGGTTACTTGGTTGAATTTGTTTGTGCCCATAGACCGTAGCCCTGAGCCTGTCGAAGGGCAGCTTAGCTTCTACGCAACTTGAAAGACACCTTTCGACAGAGTCAGGATTATATTTTAGAATGTGATGATATTCGATATATTTAGCTCCGTTCGTCCTGAGTAGTCTTGAAGCCGAAGGGCTGGTACTTCGATACGGCACTTCGCCTGCGGCTCAGCACCTACTCAGCACGAATGGATCAGGACGATGTCATCATGCTGCAACTTTGATAATAAGCCTGTTCAGCTTGGTTAAAGTCCCGCTATGCCAATGGCCGGGTTTGGAAGGGGAATGATCCGATGCGTTTGCTTCTGCCTTTGATATTTCTGCCGCTGCTTTCCGGCTGTGTTGCCTCTGTGGTTGGCGACGTTGTTACAGCGCCGATCAAGGTCGTTTCCAAAACCGCCGATGTGCTGACAACGAGCCAATCCGAAGCCGACGAAAAGCGCGGACGCGAACTCCGCAAACAGGAGGAGCGGCTGGGTAAACTCGCCCGCAAACGCGACGATGCGCGCAAGGATTGCGCCGATGGCTCGCAGGAGGCTTGTGCGCGATATGAGCAGTATGAGGCTGAAATTGCACGGGAGCGGAATGGGCCGATTTAAGTTTGCTGTTTCATAGAAGTAAAAAAGGAAAGAAGGAAATAAGGGGTCAGGTAAATCCGCGAGCGCAGCTCGCTATAATCAAGCCAACCTCTAGAGTTTGTCCTGTTTAGATAGAACCGTAGTGCTGAGCCTGTCGAAGCACGCCTAGCCGATAAGCGCCCTTCGACAGGCTCAGGGCTACGGTGAAGTTTCAACTTAAACAGGACAGACTCTAATTTCGTAGACATCACCGATTGATAAGGGCTTCGCCCCTTTTTATCTTCTTTCCTTTTTTACTTTTATGAAACGAAAAAGCCCGCCGAAATTGCTTTCAGCGGGCTTATTTATTCCATGATCAAAGTGTTTACTCTTCGATCTGACCTTCGAAATCCTCGGTCGTCTCAGGCGTATGCTCCATCACGGCGAGCGGATCATCGCCAATTGCCGCTTCGGGGCCTTGCGCCAGTTCGGCGGCATGCTCTTCGGCAGCGCTTGCCGGCGCAATCAGGCTTTCCTGCAGCTTACGATAGCTGGCACGAAGCGCAGCATCGCGGCTCGTTGCCGCCACACGAATGCGGTTCATGGCTGAACCGGTACCCGCAGGGATCAGACGACCGACGATCACGTTTTCCTTCAGGCCAGTGAGAACGTCTTTCTTGCCCTCGACCGCCGCCTGCGTCAGCACGCGGGTGGTCTCCTGGAATGACGCCGCCGAGATAAAGCTGCGGGTCTGCAGGCTTGCCTTGGTGATGCCAAGCAGAACCGGATTGCCAACCGCGTGCTTTTGCCCATCGGCGAGCTTTGCGTTGATTGCATCCATTTCCTCGCGATCGACCTGTTCGCCAGCCAGAAGCGTAGTGTCGCCGCCATCGGTGATCTCGACCTTTTGCAGCATCTGACGAACGATCGTCTCGATATGCTTGTCGTTGATCTTCACACCCTGCAACCGGTAGACTTCCTGGATTTCCGCGACCAGATATTCGGCCAAGGCTTCCACGCCCATCACCTCAAGGATGTCGTGCGGATCGGGCGAACCGGCGATCAGGTTATCGCCCTTGCGGACGAAATCGCCTTCCTGCACGTCCAACACCTTCGACTTGGGGATCAGATATTCGATCCGGTCGCCTTCCTCGGGCACAATCGCAATCTTGCGTTTCGCCTTATAATCGCGGACGAATTCAATCCGTCCCGATTGCTTGGCGATGATTGCATTGTCCTTCGGCTTGCGTGCTTCGAACAGCTCGGCAACGCGCGGCAGACCGCCGGTGATATCACGAGTCTTGGCCGATTCGCGGGTAACGCGGGCGAGAACATCGCCCGCCTCAACCTTCGCACCATCCTCAACCGATAGCATCGTGCCGACGCTAAGCAAATAGCGCGCAGCTTCACCGCTATCGTCATCGAGCAGCGTCAGGCGGGGGCGAAGGTCTTCCTTCTTGCCGCGCGAGGCACCGCGATATTCGATCACGACGCGCTGGGCGATGCCGGTCGCTTCATCGGTCTGTTCGATGATCGTCTTGCCATCCAAAAGATCCTGATATTTCACGATACCCGGCTTTTCGGTAATCACCGGCATGGTGAACGGATCCCATTCGGCCAGTCGGGTGCCGACGCTAACGGCCTCACCCTCACCGAATAGCAACGTCGCACCATAAGGCAGACGGTGAACTTCCATCTCGCGACCGTCCTTGTCGTTGATCACCAGCTCGCCGCTACGGGCCATGGCGATACGGCGACCGCGCTTGTCGACAATGGTCGGCAGATCGCGGTAGTGGACGACGCCATCAGCCGACGAATCGAGGTTCGACGTTTCGTTAAGCTGCGCTGCACCCCCGATGTGGAAGGTACGCATGGTCAGCTGCGTGCCTGGTTCCCCGATCGACTGTGCGGCGATAACGCCGACCGCTTCACCGATGTTGACCGGAGTACCACGTGCCAGATCGCGGCCATAGCAGGTTGCGCACACGCCGACCTTCGATTCGCAAACCAGGGGTGAGCGGATCTTCAGGGCCTGCAGGCCGATTTCCTCGATCAGCGTGATATGCGCTTCATCGAGCAAAGTGCCGGTCGGGATGGCAACCTTGCCATCAGGGCCGACAATGTCTTCCGCCGTGGTACGGCCCAGAACCCGTTCGCCAAGCGAGGCGATCGTCGAACCGCCCTGCACGATCGAGCGCATTTCGAGCGCGCGTTCGGTACCGCAGTCGATTTCGACAATGGTGCAATCCTGTGACACATCGACAAGACGGCGGGTCAGGTAACCCGAGTTCGCCGTCTTCAGCGCGGTATCGGCAAGGCCTTTACGCGCACCATGGGTCGAGTTGAAATATTCAAGGACGGTCAGACCTTCCTTGAAGTTCGAGATGATCGGGGTTTCGATGATCTCGCCCGAAGGTTTCGCCATCAGCCCGCGCATCCCGCCCAGCTGCTTCATCTGCGCCGGCGAACCGCGCGCACCCGAATGCGCCATCATATAGATCGAGTTGATCGGCGCTTCGCGGCCATTCTCGTCCTTCGGCGTCGCTTTCAGCTTTTCCATCATAGCGCCCGCCACCTGGTCGCCGCAACGGCTCCAGGCGTCGATCACCTTGTTGTACTTTTCCTGCTGGGTGATCAGGCCGTCTTGATATTGCTGCTCGAAATCGGCAACGATCGCCTTGGTTTCGTTGACCATCCCGTCCTTTTCTTCCGGAATGATCATATCGTCCTTGCCGAATGAAATGCCCGCCTTGAACGCGTGGCGGAAACCCAGCGCCATGATCGCGTCGGCAAAGAGGACGGTGTCCTTCTGTCCGGTATGGCGATAGACTTGGTCGATCACGTCGCCGATTTCCTTTTTGGTCAAAAGGCGGTTGACGGTTTCGAACGGCACGGTGTGCGACTTGGGCAGGCATTCGCCCAGCAGCATGCGGCCCGGCGTGGTTTCGTAACGCACCATGCGCTCGACGCCATCTTCGCCGGTTTGCGGCACACGGGCCGTGATCTTCGAGTGCAGCGTCACCGCACCCACTTCCAGCGCCTGGTGCACTTCGGCCATGTCGGACAGGATCATGCCCTCGCCCGGCTCGCCTTCGCGGTCCATCGAGAGATAGTAGAGACCCAGCACCATGTCCTGCGAAGGAACGATGATCGGCTTGCCGTTGGCGGGCGACAGGATGTTGTTGGTCGACATCATCAAGACGCGTGCTTCCAGCTGCGCTTCAAGGCTCAACGGAACGTGGACGGCCATCTGGTCGCCATCGAAGTCGGCGTTGAAGGCCGAGCAGACCAGCGGGTGCAGCTGGATCGCCTTGCCTTCGATCAGGACGGGTTCGAACGCCTGAATACCCAAACGGTGCAGCGTCGGCGCGCGGTTCAAGAGAACCGGATGCTCGCGGATCACTTCGTCCAGGATGTCCCAGACTTCCTTGCGTTCCTTCTCGACCCACTTCTTCGCCTGCTTCAGCGTCATCGACAGACCCTTGGCGTCGAGGCGCGAGTAGATGAAGGGCTTGAACAGCTCGAGCGCCATCTTTTTCGGCAGGCCGCACTGGTGCAGCTTGAGTTCGGGACCGGTCACGATCACCGAACGGCCCGAATAGTCGACGCGCTTGCCGAGCAGGTTCTGGCGGAAGCGGCCCTGCTTGCCCTTGAGCATGTCGGACAGCGACTTCAGCGGACGCTTGTTCGCACCGGTGATGGTACGACCACGACGACCGTTATCGAACAATGCGTCTACAGCTTCCTGCAACATGCGCTTTTCGTTGCGGACGATGATGTCGGGCGCGCGCAGCTCGATCAGGCGCTTCAGACGGTTGTTACGGTTGATCACGCGGCGATAGAGATCGTTCAGATCCGAGGTCGCGAAACGGCCGCCATCGAGCGGCACCAGCGGGCGCAGCTCGGGCGGGATGACGGGGATGACGTCGAGGATCATCCATTCGGGACGATTCCCTGAATCGATGAAGCTTTCGACGACCTTCAGCCGCTTGATGATCTTCTTGGGCTTCAGCTCCGACTTGGTCGTTGCCAGTTCTTCCAGCAGATCGCTGCGCTCGGTTTCGAGATCGAGGTCCATCAGCATCTGTTTGACGGCCTCGGCACCTATGCCGGCGGTGAAGGCGTCTTCGCCATATTCATCCTGCGCGCTCAGCAGCTCGTCTTCGGTCAGCAACTGGAATTTCTCAAGCGCGGTCAGGCCGGGTTCGGTGACGATGTAATTCTCGAAGTACAATACGCGTTCAAGCTGCTTCAACTGCATGTCGAGCAGCAGGCCGATGCGGCTTGGGAGCGACTTCAGGAACCAGATATGGGCAACGGGAGCGGCCAGCTCGATATGGCCCATACGCTCACGACGCACCTTGGTGACGGTGACTTCGACGCCGCATTTTTCGCAGACGACGCCCTTATACTTCATGCGCTTATACTTGCCGCACAAGCACTCATAGTCCTTCACGGGGCCAAAGATACGCGCGCAGAACAGGCCATCACGCTCGGGCTTGAACGTGCGGTAGTTGATCGTTTCCGGCTTCTTGATTTCGCCGAAAGACCAGCTGCGGATTTTCTCCGGCGATGCGATCCCGATCTGGATCTGGTCGAAGGTTTCCGGCTTGGCGAGCGGATTGCTGAATTTGGTAAGATCGTTCATTTTTGACTCCTAAGCATGAGCTTTAGGTTTAAATTTCCAACAATCCGTTCGCCCTGAGTAGGTGCCGAGGCCTGAGCTTGTCGAAGGGCAAGGTGCCGTACCGAAGGGTCCTTCGATACGCCCCTCAGCCTGCGGCTTCGGGGCTACTCAGGACGAACGGGTATATTTGTGCTTCACTCCGCCGCCTCGGCCAGATCGTCTTCCTCACCGTCGTTGATCGACTTGAGATCGACATTGAGGCCCAGCGAACGCATTTCCTTGACGAGTACGTTGAACGACTCCGGAATGCCGGCTTCGAAGGTGTCGTCGCCCTTGACGATCGCTTCGTAAACCTTCGTGCGGCCGACGACATCGTCCGACTTCACCGTCAGCATTTCCTGCAAGGTATAGGCGGCGCCATAGGCTTGCAGCGCCCAGACCTCCATTTCCCCGAAGCGCTGGCCACCGAACTGCGCCTTGCCGCCCAGCGGTTGCTGGGTAACGAGGCTGTAGGGGCCGATCGAACGGGCGTGGATCTTGTCGTCGACCAAATGGTGCAGCTTGAGCATGTAGATATAGCCCACGGTCACCTTGCGGTCGAACTTGTCACCGGTGCGGCCGTCATACAGGTCGCTTTGGCCCGACGTATCGAGGCCGGCGCGCGACAGCATGTCGGCAACGTCCTGTTCCTTGGCGCCATCGAACACCGGGGTGCCCATCGGAACGCCGAAGGTCAGATGCTCGGCCAGCTCGACAATTTCTTCATCCGAACGGTTCTTCACCTCATCGGCATAGTTCGCGCCGTAAATGTCAGCCAGACGCTCACGGACGGCGGAAGGTGCCGATCCCGCGGACGGGTTCGGGTTGGCCGTACGCCAATCCTCAAGCGAGGCTTCGATCTGCTTGCCAAGACCGCGCGCGGCCCAGCCAAGATGGGTTTCGAAAATCTGCCCGACGTTCATGCGGCTCGGCACGCCCAGTGGGTTGAGCACGATATCGACCGGGGTACCATCGGCGAGGAAAGGCATGTCTTCGGCCGGCAGGATGCGCGAGATCACACCCTTGTTGCCGTGACGGCCGGCCATCTTATCGCCCGGCTGCAGCTTGCGCTTCACCGCCACGAAGACCTTGACCATCTTGAGCACGCCAGGCGCCAGCTCATCGCCACGCTCCAGCTTTTCACGACGGTCCTCGAACTTCTCGACGATCAGTTTGACGGCGTCATCATACTGCACCTTGACGGCTTCCAGATCGGCCTGAGCCTTGTCGTCGACAACGGCGATCTTCCACCATTCATGGCGCTCGACTTCGGCCAGATTTTCGTCCGAAATCTTGTCGCCCTTCTTGATGCCCTTGGGGCCTGCGGCGACGGTTTGGCCGATCAGCATTTCCTTCAAGCGGTTGTAGGATGCGCGGTTGAGGATCGAACGTTCGTCCTCACGGTCCTTCGCCAGGCGTTCGATTTCCTCACGCTCGATCGCCATCGCGCGTTCATCCTTGTCGATGCCGTGGCGGTTAAAGACTCGGACCTCAACGACCGTACCAGCCACACCCGGCGGCAGGCGGAGCGAGGTGTCGCGCACATCGCTTGCTTTCTCACCAAAGATCGCGCGGAGCAGTTTTTCCTCCGGCGTCATCGGGCTTTCGCCCTTGGGCGTGATCTTGCCAACCAGGATATCGCCCGGATGCACTTCGGCACCGATATAGACGATGCCCGCCTCGTCGAGGCTGCGCAGCGCTTCCTCACCGACATTGGGAATATCGCGGGTGATATCCTCAGGCCCAAGCTTGGTATCGCGGGCCATGACTTCGAATTCCTCGATATGGATCGAGGTGAAGACGTCATCCTTCACGATGCGTTCCGAAATCAGGATGGAGTCTTCGTAGTTATAGCCATTCCAGGGCATGAACGCGACCAGGCTGTTCTTGCCCAGCGCCAGTTCGCCCAGTTCGGTCGAGGGGCCATCGGCGATGATATCGCCTGCCTCGATCTCGTCACCCACCTTCACCAGCGGTTTCTGGTTGATGCAGGTATTCTGGTTTGACCGCTGAAATTTCTGCAGCGTGTAGATGTCGACGCCCGACTGGCCGGGTTCGACTTCGCCGGTCACACGCACAACGATACGCGTTGCATCGACCTGATCGACGATACCCGAACGGCGCGCACCGATCGCAGCACCCGAATCGCGTGCAACGGTTTCTTCCATGCCGGTGCCGACGAGCGGTGCTTCTGCGCGGAGCAGTGGCACGGCCTGACGTTGCATGTTCGAACCCATCAACGCGCGGTTGGCGTCGTCATTTTCCAGGAACGGAATGAGCGACGCTGCGACCGACACCAGCTGTTTTGGGGAAACGTCCATCAGCGTGATGTTATCGCGTGGCGCCATCAGAAATTCGCCAGCCTGGCGGGCGGAGATCAGTTCCTCGGCAAAGCTGCCATCGGCGTTTAATTCAGCATTCGCCTGCGCGATGGTGTGCTTGGCTTCTTCCATTGCCGAAAGATAGACAACCTCGGGGGTTACCTTGCCGTCGACAATCTTGCGGTAGGGTGTTTCGATAAAGCCATATTTATTGACCCGGCTGAACGAGGCCAGCGAGTTGATCAGACCGATATTCGGGCCTTCCGGCGTTTCAATCGGGCAGATACGGCCATAGTGCGTCGGGTGGACGTCGCGGACTTCAAAGCCTGCACGCTCGCGAGTAAGACCACCCGGCCCAAGTGCCGAAACGCGGCGTTTATGGGTAACTTCCGACAGCGGGTTGGTCTGATCCATAAACTGCGACAACTGCGAACTGCCGAAGAATTCGCGGACAGCAGCAACAGCGGGCTTCGCGTTGATCAGGTCGTTTGGCATCACAGTCGAAACATCGACCGAGCTCATCCGCTCCTTAACCGCACGTTCCATGCGGAGCAGGCCGACGCGGTACTGGTTTTCGAGCAATTCGCCGACCGAACGGACACGGCGATTGCCGAGATTGTCGATGTCGTCGATTTCGCCCTTACCGTCCTTCAGGTTCACCAGTTCCTTGACGACCGCCAGGATATCCTCGGTGCGCAGCGTGGTAAGCGTGTCTTCGGCATCGAGCGCCAGACGCATGTTCAGCTTCACACGGCCAACCGCCGACAGGTCATACCGGTCGGGATCGAAGAACAGGCCGGCGAAAAGCGCCTCTGCGGTTTCGCGGGTTGGTGGCTCGCCAGGCCGCATCACGCGGTAGATCGCGTCAAGGCCCATGTCACGGTTTTCTGCCTTGTCGGCTTTCAGCGTGTTGCGCATCCAGGCACCGGTGATGATATGATCGATATCGAGCAGTTCGAGACTGTCGATCCCAACCTTGTCAAGCGCCTCCAGATTTTCGGCAGTGATTTCGTCACCCGCCTCGACATAGATGCGCCCAGTCTTGTCATCGACCAGATCATAGGCAGAATAGCGACCGAAGATTTCCTCGGTCGGGATCAGCAGGTCGGTCAGGCCATCCTTAACCGCCTTGTTGGCGGCACGCGGCGTAACTTTCTGGCCAGCCGGAAATACGACTTCGCCACTGTTCGCATCGACAATGTCAAAGCTTGGCTTGGACGCGCGCCATTGTTCGGCGTTGAACGGAATCTTCCACCCGCCTTTTGCACGGGCGAAGGTCACCTTGTCGTAAAAATGGTTGAGGATTTCCTCAGCATTCAGGCCAAGCGAATAGAGCAAGGTTGTAACCGGCAGCTTGCGCTTGCGGTCGATACGGACATTGACGATATCCTTTGCATCGAATTCGAAATCGAGCCACGAACCGCGATAAGGAATGACGCGTGCGGCAAAAAGATATTTGCCAGAAGAGTGCGTCTTACCGCGGTCATGATCGAACAGCACGCCTGGCGAACGGTGCATCTGCGACACAATCACGCGCTCGGTGCCGTTGATGAAGAAAGTGCCATTGCCCGTCATCAGGGGCATTTCGCCCATATAGACGTCCTGCTCCTTGATATCCAAAACCGAACGCGCTTCGGTTTCAGGGTCGACTTCGAAGACGATCAGGCGGAGCGTGACCTTCATCTGTGCCGAATAGGTAATACCGCGCTGGCGGCATTCCTCGACATCATATTTGGGCTCTTCGAGTTCGTAATTGACGAAATCGAGTTCGCAAGTGCCTGCGAAATCGCGCACCGGAAAAACGCTGCGCAGCGTTTTTTCAAGGCCGGATACATAGCCAATCGACGGATCGGAGCGCAAAAACTGCTCATAGCTTTCGCGCTGAACCTCGATCAGGTTCGGCATGTCGATCACTTCGTGAATGTCGCCGAAAATCTTACGAATGCGCTTTTTGCGCGAAAGCGCATGCGATGCGCCCTGCGATGCCGTTACCGCGGTTTTAGCCATGAGTGTTGCTCAGCCTTGGTCTAGAGTAAGAATTTTTTGAGCGCGTGAGAAACCGACAACGAAAAGGCCGCATAAGATCATTCCCGGATTCGGAGAATGATCAGCAGCCTTAGCGCGTAGGAAAGCCAGAACTTTCAATTCATTGGAGGCAACGCGCGTTTATGCCCCGGTCCCGAAAGATTCGACTTGAACGCCTGATATAGAATTTCCAGGCTGTCGGGTCAAGCGCAGTCGTTTGGGAAAAAACAAAAAGATGCGGCATCAATAGCATCACCTCGCCTGTTGCCCAATAGCCACAGTTTCTGCAAAACTTTAAGGATGCGATGAAGCGAATGAACCAAATCGCGCTTTACGCATTGCCGTTTCAGGACGGGATGCGGGGAGCGACTGCCTTAAATGGCCGCGGCACCTCCTTCTGCCAATAATCTGAAGGAAAAAATCATGAAATCAATTGCTTATAGCATATCGATAGCGCGCTTGAAGACGGGAACCGCTGCAATCGCCTTGTTGTGCACACCGGCGGCTTATGCACAGGAAACGACCGAACCCGCGCAAGCGACCCCGCAGCCGGACGTCACCGAGGCAGACGATGCGACCGAGATCACCGTTACCGGTTCGCGTATTGCCCGTCCCGATATCGAAGGCATCGTACCGACCGCTGCAATCGGTGCGGCAGCCCTCGATCAGGATGCAGCGATCAATATCCAGGATACGCTTAACGAACTGCCACAAGTCGGGATCGGCACCAGCCGCACAAACAGCAATTTCTTGACCGGCGCAAACGGGGTGGCGACAGTCAATTTGCGTAACCTTGGCGCGGATCGTACGCTGGTGCTGATCAACGGTCGTCGCGTGGTTTCGGGCCTTGCCGGATCGTCGGCGGTCGACATCAACAATATTCCTGTAGAGTTCATCGACCGCGTCGATGTCGTTACCGGAGGCTCATCGGCGGTATACGGATCGGAAGCGATTTCGGGTGTGGTCAACTTCATCCTGAAGGACAAGTTCGAAGGGTTGTCGGTTCGCGGGCAAGCGGGTCTTACCGAACGCGGCGACAATTTCCGCTACCTCGGCAGCGTCACCGGCGGGCTTAGCTTTGCCGATGGTCGCGGCAACATTATCGGCAATTTCACCTACGATAATGATGAGGGCCTGTTTTCGCGTCAGCGTGCGATTTCGGACCAGGACTGTTTTTTCAATGCTAGCCCCGATGAATGCGGTCCGGCCTTTTATTCCAGCTATGCCGCGCAAGGCCGTTTCGAACTGCTAAACGCTGCGGGGGCCCGCACCAACATATTGGGTGGACAGGGGCTGTTTACGTTCGATCAGAACAATAATGTCGTCAACGGTTTTCCCCTTGGTTCAGGGTTCAATCGCAATGGCGAACGGCGTATTTCAGTGCCCGTTGAACGTTATCTGGGATCGGCTATTGCCAATTTCGAAGTCAGCGACGCGTTGACGCTCTATGCCGAAGGTACTTTTGCCAAGGTGAAGTCGAGTTCACGGATCGAGGCGACCCCGCTCGATTACACCGATCTTTACGATGGCACCGCCGGCAATTTGGGCATCCCGATCACCAACGCCTTCATTCCGGCAAGCGTAAGCGCCGCGATTGCGGCAGCCAATGCCGATGCCGATCCGACAAACGATGTTGCGGCTCTCGGTTTCCGCCGCCGCCAGAATGAGGTCTTTAGCCGTTCGAATCAGGCCGATCGTGAAACCTGGCGCGGTGTCGTTGGCGTGCGCGGCAACATCCTTGGCGATTTCAAATATGACGTCAGCTATACCTATGGCCGCGTCCGCGATTTCACCGCAAGCCAAGATATCGACAATGCCCGCTATCGCAACGCACTCGATGCCGTCGTCGATCCGGCAACGGGCAATATCGTCTGCCGCAGCGCCGCTGCAAGGGCGGAAGGTTGCGTACCGATCAACCTTTTCGGTTTCAACACCGCATCGCCCGAGGCATCGGCCTATGTGCAATCGGCCATTCCCAAGTCACAGCGGATCGTCAACCAGCAGCATGTGGTTTCAGCCAATATTACCGGTGAACTGTTCGAACTGCCGGGGGGCGATTTGGCCTTTGCGGCAGGTGCCGAATACCGAAAGGAAAAAAGCGTCAGCGATCTTGACGAACTGACCAATACCGGCGGCAATTCAGGTAATATTATCCCCGATACGCGCGGCAGTTTCGATGTTTGGGAGGTGTATGGCGAAGTCAATGTGCCGCTGATCAGCGAGCGTCCCTTTTTCAACTATCTGGGGCTGACCGGTGCAGCGCGTTATTCGGACTATTCCACGGTAGGTGGCGTATTCAGCTGGAACGCCGGGGCCGAATGGTCGCCGGTCGAGGATATTCGATTCCGCGCCGTTTATGCAGAAGCCAACCGGGCACCCAACATTGGAGAATTGTTCTCGGCACCTAGCGAAACCTTCCCAACTGTTAGCGACCCCTGCATTGGGGTATCGGCTGGCGGTTTCAATGCTGCGACGACTTCTGCCGCGCAGGCTGCTGCATGCCGCGTGCTTCCGGGTTTTGCAGCCAATGTCGGTCAGGCGGGAAATCCGACGCCGGGCGCATTCTTTTATGAACTAGCGGACATTCAAGGGATCAATGGCTTCGATGGCGGAAATCGCGACCTGCGAGAAGAAACCGCGAAGACCTTGACCATAGGTGGCGTTATTACTCCAAGCTTCCTTCCGGGCTTGAGCCTGTCGGTCGATTATTTCAGGATCAAGGTCGATAACGCCATCGGCACGACCCCGCGCGACGTCTCGATCGGCCAGTGTCTGGAAACCGGCGATGCCGCGTTCTGCGACAATGTCATCCGCTCGGCGGCAACCGGTCGCTTGGAAACCATCAACTCGCAACTGGCCAACATCGCCGATCTGAAGACGAGCGGTATCGACGTTGCCCTGCAATATAATACGCCGCTGGGCTTCGTTGAGGACGACCGGTTGACGCTGAATGTCTATTACACCTACCTGATTGATCTGGAACAACGGGCCTTTGTCGGTGCACCCCTCGACAATAATCGTGGGCAGCTGGACGGCGAAGGTCGTCTCGGCGCCGGCTTCAAGCATAAGGCAACAGCGCGCATCGGCTATAATTTCGACAATGTCACACTGAGCTGGCAAGCCAATTATCTTGGCAAGATTCAGGATACGCTGGGTGGCTATGGAGATCCTGCGCTTGATGATCTCAACCGCGTCGGCAGTTTCTTGTATCACGATGCGCAGGTGCGTTTCGACGTCGATCCCGACAAGCAGTTCGAATTCTATGTCGGCGTCGACAATGTCTTCGACAAGAAACCGCCCTTCCTGCCCTCGGGCTTCGCATCGAACGTGACCGGTACCGAAACCGCGGCGGATACCTACGATCCGTTCGGTCGTCGCTGGTATGCAGGCGCACGAGTGCGGTTCTGATCGGTGCCTAGACGCTATTTCAGTTAGGGTTTAGGCTATGATAAGGATCAACCGAGCGGCAGGGTTGCAACCAGCCGCTCGGTTGCCTCTGCCGCCTTTCGCGCCGCTCGTTTCAAATTCGTACTGAAACTGTCTGCGCTTTCGCCGTCCGCACCGTCGGTCACCGCCTTGATGGCAGCCCATGGCAGACCCAGGATCGTAGCCGCTTGCGCAACCGCGGCGACTTCCATATCGACAAGTTGTGCGTTCAATCGATTGGCTAATATTGCCGCCGTCGCAGAGCATTCCAGAAAGACGTCGCCGCTTATTATCGTCGCCGGCGGAAGGCCCAAACCTGGGTCGGGGATAGCGCTGAATGCGGCATCGCGTCCTTCACCCATGGGCCAGTCGCCTGCACGGTAATGGGCAAAACCGTCCGACCGACGTGCACCATAATCATGTTGAATGGCCCGAGTGATCCAGAAGCAGTCGCCCTCAATCTTGTCTATGCGTCCGCACGTGCCCGTCATTACGATCAATCGGATGTCGTTATCCGCCAGCATGCCGACCGCCAGAGCTGCATTCACCTTGCCAAGACCGCAGGTCGCGACAATCAGATTGTCAATCTTGCGTATGCCAAAGGGACCATAAGCGAAGCGGATGCCGAAACTGGGGTACACGGCATCCGCTTCTTCGGGAAGGGCGGCAAGGATCAGGGTTTTTGCCGCCAATATCGTACTCCCCTAATTCATCGTGTCGCTGGTGGCGCCTTTTGCGCCTGCGGCGCTGGCTGGGCAGGCGACAGATTAACCGCGATCGCCTGTATTTTCCAGCCTGCCGGGGTCGGATCGTAAGTCAGATCGAAACCGACCCGCATCGGTTGCGAAGGGAAAAAGCCAACCAGACGCAAACGCCCGGCTATCATCGTCGGTTGTGCGCTTAATTGCGGATCGATCAAGGCAACGGGTGCAAGATCGACATTATTTATACGAAAAGCTGCAAAGCTCTCCGCCAGACGCTGCGGTGAGTTGCCGGTTCGAAAACTCTCGGATCCAAGGGCATTGAGTACGGCATAATTGTTGGTCTGATTCGCTTGGCTAAGGGCAAGCAACGACGACCGGATCATGATCAGCATCGTGTCGGCTGAAGGCATTGCCAATTGTGCCTGCTGCGGTTGAGTGAGATTGGCAGCCGGCTGGCTTTTACGTTGTTGCAAAGCAATGCGACGCTCAATCTGATTTTTTGCACCATGAACGGGAACGATAGCTTCTGTGGTCAAGGCACTTAATGGTGCGCTGCCGAGCAAGCACATCAGCGCTGCAGACAATAGCGATTTTCTATACATGATCTCTTCCTTTACCCTTGTTCAATGTCGCTCTTTTTGCTCTTTGATAATTAGAACAAAAGAGAAACACGCTCCATAATGGAGCAAAACCGGTTTT
This sequence comes from Sphingorhabdus sp., assembly GCA_051657985.1. GTDB lineage: Bacteria > Pseudomonadota > Alphaproteobacteria > Sphingomonadales > Sphingomonadaceae > Sphingorhabdus_B. The sequence continues at coordinate 36,737 of JBOFLS010000168.1, forward strand.
ATTTGATCTGCTGACCGCAATCGGGTTTGTCCCAGCGTTGTCGCACGATCCGGCCTTTGACGAAATCGATACGTAACTGGCAGCTTTTCAGGATCGTCTGGCCATCGACCTCGATATCGAAAAGATAGTTCCAGTTACGAACCATGACGCCTTCGTTGAAATGCGGGGTACCGATAAGTTCGCGTACCTGGCGACGGTTCATTCCATTAGCGAGCTGAGCCAAGATCGAAGCGCTGACGACTTCGGGTTTATCGTACCAGCTGCGATCCTGATCTTTGAAGATTTCGGACGATGCGTTACCCAGCAATAAAGGCGCTGCAAGCAGGGCCAGAGCTATTTTCTTCATGACATATTCCTTGAGTAGATGAATTTGAGAAAAGGGGGTGGGCGGTGGCATACTTGAACAGGGGGGCGCCACCGCCCGCTGACCGGGGGGCTCAATCACCGATCAGAATATCGATCCCCGCCGATGCAGCAACACCGGCATTAGGTCCGCCAGAGACGCCGCCCGACACGCTCCAGCGACCGTTATCCGCGGTTGCCCTTAGGCCGAGGCCAAGCGCCCATTCGCCGCGGTAATAGCCAACGCCGCCACGCATCGAGACCGTACCCGGATCGAACAGGGCCGGGGCCTGCAGGGCGATGGCCGACGCCGTACCCGCGTAAGACCGTTTGGCCACATTGCGTAGATCGAAGTTCAGATCGTTGATCTTGGCATCGGTATAGGCATTGGCCGAGCTGAGGTTGCTGGCCAGGGCAGACTGCATCTGTCCCAGATTGACCGCATCGGTTGCGACCACTGCCGGGGCGACATTGCGCAACTGCACCGGTGTACCGGGCGTACCGAAGCTGACGGCTCCGCGATAGATGCTGCCATCGGTATTGCGGTCATATTGCACGGCACCCGCCGATGTCTGCTGGACGGTTTGCTGAACGGCATAGAGCTGCCCACCATTGACCGCATCGGTAGAGTTGGCCGCCACCGCGCCTGCCGCTACGTTGCGGACTGCCACGGGTTGACCGTTGTCGGCGCCGGACAGTTGCACGGCATTGGTCGGGTTGCCATTGGCATCGCGGACATATTGTACCCCGCCCCGGTTGGTTGCCGTCAACGCATCACCCACATTATTGTAGGTCTGGCCACCGACATTATAGGTTGGTGCCGTCATTTGACCCGTGCTGGGGTTATAGGCAGCCCCGCCGCCAAGCCCTGCGGCAACGCCATTGCCCATGCCATTCACAATATTCTGCGTCTGGCTGTTACCCGCTGCAACCGTTTGTTGCAGGGCATGCAGCTGGCTACCGTTCACGGCCTCTGTCGAGGTAGCGTTTACAGCGCCTGCCGCAACACCTGTCAGGGTACGGTTACCTGCCGTTCCGGTGAAGCTGACGGATGTACCACCCGTTGCCGCACCGACTGTAAGCTGACCCGTGCCCGGCGCACCACCGGTCTGCTGAACAAGACCGGTCGTACCGTTGGCGACATTGTTCACGGCATTGTTGAGTGCCGTCAAAGCCCCGCCAACACTGTTTTGGGTGCCGCCCTGGACATTATAGGTCGGGTTACTGACCGTTCCCGTTGCGGGGTTGAACGTAGAGCCACCGCCCAGGCCACTGGCCACAGAGCTGAGCCCCGTATTCAGCTGCGATCCGTTGACTGCCTGGTTCGATGTTGGCGTCAAAGCGGCATTGGCGACATTGTTCAATGTGACCGGCCCCGTCGTTGCCCCCACCAAGGTCAGGCTGTTGGTCGGGGTTCCGCCATTGGCCGTGGTTGGAGTTGCCACATTGCTGTACTGCACAGGGCCCACTCCACCATTGGCCAGAGCAGTCAGGGCACCGCCAACACTGTTATAGGTGTTGCCGCCCAAAGCATAGCTGGGTGAAGAGATGCTACCCGTGGCAGGGTTGTAGGTTGCCCCACCGCCCAGTGCATTGGCAATATCGGCCAAGCCTTCGTCGGCCTTGTCATCGCCGGCCTGAATGGCTGCGGTGATGTTGTTATAGGTGTTGCCACCCACGCTGATCGACGGTGCGGTCAGCGCGCCCGTTACCGGGTTGAAGGTCGAGCCACCACCGATGGCCGTTGCCGCAGAACCGGCCAGTATGTTGATCTGGCTGCCGTTGACGGCATCGGTCGATGTTGGCGTCAGCGATCCGGCGGCAACACCTGTTACTATACGGTCGCCCGCTGTACCCGCCATATTGACGGAGGTTCCACCCGTTGCCGCACCCACGGTGATCTGACCCGTACCCGGTGCCCCGCCTACTTGCTGGACGAGACCGGTTGTGCCGTTGGTGATGTTGGTCAATATATTGTTCACGCCGCCAAAGGCATCGCCGACATTATTGTAAGTCGATCCCGCAATATTATAGATGGGGGCAGTGATGGTATTGGTGACCGAGTTATAGGTCGCACCGCCGCCCAGATTGTTGGCAACGCTGACAAGCCCGGTATTGAACTGGCCGCCATTGATCGCATCGGTCGAACCCGGAGCGGTCGAGCCTGCACCCAGATTGGTGATGGTATCGCCATTCATGTTGATGCCATTGCCATTGATGACAGGGCCGCCATTGATGGTGATCGAGTCCATGCCGGTCAGGTTGCTATTTACTGCAACCTGCACTTCATTGCCGACCTGTGTGGTAACGATATTGTTGCCTGCAGTGACCGTTGCCGTCTCACCTGCGCCGACTGCCTCAACCGTGGTGCCATTGGCAACACCGCTGCCGGTTTGGGCTGTGGTCAGGTTGAAACCAGCGCCTGCTGCCTGCACCGCCGCTGCGACATTATTATAGGTGTTGCCATTGACAGTGAAGCTTGGCGGCGTGACCGTACCATTGGGGCCAACTGCCATGCCACCGCCAATCACATTGGCGATACTGGTGTTTGCTGTGTTGTTCGCCGTATTCAGCGCCCCCAAGGCATCGCCGACATTATTTTGCGTGCCGCCTGCGACATTATAGGTGGGGGCTGTGACCTGGCCGGTTACGGGATCAAAGGTCGATCCTCCACCCAAGCCATTGGCGACCGAGGTAAGGCCCGTGTTGATCTGCGACCCGTTGACGGCATCGTCGGATGTTGCGGTCAGCGCGCCCGCCTTCACATCGGTCAGCACGCGGTTACCATCGGCTCCGGCAAAGCTGATGCTCGTGCCGCCCGTTGCTGCACCCATGGTGATTTGGCCCGTGCCGGGTGCTCCGCCAACCTGCTGGACCAGGCCGGTCGTACCATTGGCGAGGTTGGTGAGGGCGTTGTTCACCCCGCCAAAGGCATCGCCGACATTGTTATAGGTCGAACCCTGCACGGTATAGCTTGGCGCCGTGACCGTGCCGGTGACCGGATCGAAGGTCGACCCTCCGCCCAGATTGGTTGCAACGCTAGTACCCAGATCGAAAATCTGGTCGCCATTGACCGCATCGGTCGAACCCGATGTGACAGCGCCTGCCGCCATGCCGGTGATCTTGTCACCGTTCATCGCGATGCCATTGCCATCAAGCACGGGGCCACCGGTGATCGTCAGGCTGGTAATGCCGGTCAGGACCGGATTGAGCGCCAGTTCGACACCATTGCCCGTTTGCGTGCCAACGAGGTTGTTGCCAGCCGCGATCGTCACCGTCTCACCGCCCGACACTTGCGCAACCGACGTTCCCGCCATTGTGCCGGTGCCTACCGCCGCCGTGGTGAAGTTCCAGCCTGCACCTGCCGCCTGAATGGCATCGGTCAGGTTGTTATAGGTGGTCCCGCCGATGTTGACCGAAGGCGGAGTGACTGTGCCATTGGGGCCAACCGCCGCGCCACCGCCAATGGCAGAGGCCAGGCCTGCGCCGATATTGGTGGCTTTGGTATCGAGGGCCGCAGCCGTGTTGAACAGCTGCGATCCGTTGATCGCATCGGTCGAGGTCGCATTGACCGCACCATCGGCGACACCCGTCAGCTGCCGGTTGGTCGAGCCGCCCGAGATGCTGACGACGCCATTGCCCGTGACGTTATTCGTCATCGTCTGACCCGCAACGGTATAGCCCGTCCAGCCCGCATTGGCATTGCCCGCCTGCGAGTTGGTGCCGAGCGCCACGCTGTTGACGCCATTGGCAGAGGTATTGGCACCAAGAGCCGTGGAATTGTTCGCCACTGCACTTGCCCCGCTACCGCTAGCGAGCGCGTTATTGCCCGACGCATCGCTATTGACGCCAAAGGCCGAGGCATTGTTGCCCGCTGCCTGCGCATTGGGGCCAATCGCCGTGCTGTTGGGGCCAGAGGCATCAGCATTGGCCAATGTCGAGTTGAAATCGACATATTTCAGATCACCATCCAGTGCAGTCAAGGCGTCGCCCACATTGTTAAAGCTGCCGCCACCGACATTATAGGTGGGGTTCGTCACCTCTCCCGTGACCGGATCGAAGACCGATCCACCGCCCAGGCCATCGGCAACCGAAGCCAGCCCCTTGTTCAGCTGCGATCCGTTGATCGCATCGTCCGAAGTTGCGGTTACAGCGCCCGGGGCCACATCGGTCAGCACGCGGTTGCCGCTGGTTCCGGCAAAGCTGACCGTGGTACCAGCTGTTGCCGCACCGACCGTAATCAGGCCCGAACCCGGCGCACCGCCAACCTGCTGGACCAGTCCGGTCGTGCCGGTGGTCAGGTTGGTCAACGCCGTATTCACACCGCCCAGCGCATCGCCGACATTGTTATAGGTCGAGCCCTGCACGGTATAGGCAGGCGCTGTGACTGTGCCCGTTGCTGGATTAAAGACCGATGTGCCTCCGAAGTTAGCGGCAATCGATGTGCCCAGCGTGTTGATCTGGCTGCCATTCACCGCATCGGTGGACGTAGCGGTCAACGCACCCACGGCCATTCCGGTAATGCCATCGCCGTTCATGTTGATGCCCGTGCCGGACAAGGTGGCCCCGCCCGTGATCGCCATGCTGG
>JBOFLS010000169.1:0-10906 GCA_051657985.1 Sphingorhabdus sp.
ATACTGACCGACCCAAATACCAAAGACATCGAAGAAATTACCTTAAGCTACACCTTCTATCCCGTAGACCAGCCGGAAAAGGGAAGCTAAGGGCGTAGGATAAGCAGCTAAAGCGAATAGGGACGAAGACCATGGCCGGTGCCAAAAACCACGATTATCATATCCTGCCGCCCAGCATCACGCCATTGCTGGGGTCGGTTTCAGCGCTCGTCATGTTTTTCGGCATGGTCATGATGTTCCAGCCGAAGGTGTTGGGCAGTTATGGCAGCCTTGTCTTCGGCGCGGGCCTGATCGGTGTGATCTATACCTTTTGGGCTTGGTGGGCCGATGTGATCCGTGAGGCGCATGCGGGCGATCATACTCCGGTCGTACAGTTGCATTTGCGTTACGGCATGATCCTGTTCATCGCGTCCGAAGTGATGTTTTTCGTTGGATGGTTCTGGGCCTGGTTCGATTTCTCCCTTTTCCCCCGCGCGCTGCAACTGGAAATCGATCACGCGACAGGCGCTTTTGCCGTTACCAATATGATCGGGCAGGAAGGTGCCGAGGCGCTGCGCCAGTGGCCGCCAAAAGGTATGGAGGTGTTCGATGCCTTCTCTCTGCCTTTGCTCAACACCTTAATCCTGCTGTGTTCGGGCACTACCGTGACTTGGGCGCACCACGCACTGATCAACGGCGACCGTAAGGGGTTGATCCGCGGGTTGTGGCTGACGATCGGACTGGGCATATTGTTCAGCTGCATCCAAGCCTATGAATATGCGATCGCGCCGTTCCCATTTGCCGGATTGAACTATGGCTCGGCCTTTTTCATGGCAACCGGCTTTCACGGTTTTCACGTCATCGTCGGCACGATTTTCCTGATCGTCTGTCTGGGCCGCGCCTATGCCGGGCATTTTACGCCGAAACAGCATTTCGGTTTCGAGGCAGCGGCCTGGTACTGGCACTTCGTCGACGTCGTCTGGCTATTCCTCTTCGTCGTGGTCTATGTGTGGGGCGGCTGGGGCGCGCCGGTGCATTGATCGGGTGACGCAAACCGAAACATCATGCAAAGGGCAGCCCGGTTTGGCCGAGGCTGCCCTTTTCGGTCTCTGTCCCGAATGCGGGGCAAAAACGCTGTTTGCCGCACCGGCAACCTTTGCCCCAAGATGCACCAGTTGCGGGCTCGACTATTCGGCCTTCAATGTGGGCGATGGGCCTGCGGCTATCCTGACGCTGTTTCTGGGGGCGCTGATCATCGCGCTTGCGATCGGCCTGGATATTGCGGTCCGCCCGCCCTTTTGGGTTCATGCCCTGATCTGGGTCCTCTTGACCGCAATAATGGTGCTGTTTTCGCTTCGGTTTGCAAAAGGTGTCTTGCTGATATCCGAACACCGCAACAGGGCTGCTGAGGGGCGTTTAGCCGATAAAGTGGAAAAGCTATGAAGCTTCGTTTTCCGCTTATTCCTACAATCATCGTCACACTGGCCATTGCAACAATGATCGGCTTGGGTACCTGGCAGTTGCAGCGCAAAGCCCAGAAAGAAGCCCTGATTGCGCAATATGAGGCAGCGTCCGATCTGCCCGCGATCGCCTGGCCATCGGTACCCCTGCCTGACGAACTGCCGCTGTTTCGCAAATCGAAACTAATGTGCATCAAGGTCCAGGGTTGGAGTTCGATTGCGGGTAAAAGTGCAAGGGGGCAATCGGGCTTTGCCCATATAGCAACCTGTCAGACCGGCGGAATGGAAGGGCCTGGTGCGAAGATCGCGATCGGCTGGTCCCCACGCCCCGATCATCCGACATGGGCGGGGGGCGAGATTTCAGGCGTTATCGCACCCGACAATCAAAGCCTGATCCGCCTGGTGGCTAGCGAAGCGCCCGACGGACTGGAACCCCTGGCAACGCCCTCGACCGAAGGCATTCCCAACAACCATTTGTCTTACGCAATCCAATGGTTCCTGTTCGCGGGCGCGGCGGCGGTAATCTATATACTGGCGTTAAAGACAAGACGGCAGGGGCGATAGCAACGCAGTACATATCGTACCGTAGCCCTGAGCCTGTCGGAGCCGAAGGCTACCGAAGGTAATGCCTCTCAGCCTGGCGCGAACCTTGCGACGCCCTTCGATAAGCTCAGGGCTATGGTAGTGCATCAAGCAAATGTCATCGAACTCTAATGCAAATCTTGGAATACCGTTCGGCTTTGCCTTAAACCGATACCATCAGGTCTATTTCGGCGACAGCACCATCAGCATCTGCCGACCCTCGAGCCGGGGATAAGCCTCCACCTTCGCGGTCTCCGCCATATCCTCCGCCACGCGTTGCAGCAGGGCCATGCCGAGTTGCTGGTGCGACATTTCGCGACCGCGGAAACGCAATGTGACCTTGACCTTGTCACCCTCGCCGATGAACTCGACGATTTTCTTCATCTTGGTCATATAATCATGGTCGTCGATATTGGGACGCATCTTGATCTCCTTGATCTCCTGCGTCTTCTGGCTCTTGCGGGCAAGGTTGGCCTTTTTCTGGGCCTCATATTTGAACTTGCCGACATCAAGGAACTTGCAGACCGGCGGGTCGGCATTGGGTGATACTTCAACGAGGTCAAGCCCTACTTCGGCAGCTTGAGCAATTGCTTCGCGGGTGTACATCACCCCCAGATTTTCGCCTTCTTCATCGATCACGCGAACCTTTTCGCTCTGGATGAATTCGTTGTAGCGTGGTCCACTTTTGACCGGGGGCGTCATCATGCGCCGTTGAACTGGGGCAGCGATAGCAATTACTCCTAGAATCTGACAAGCGCCGCCCTTACAGCGAATTGGTTTACAAATAAAGGGCTGGCGGAAGAACCACGCGCTTTTGTGCGCGGACGTTGCAGGCTTGCAACTGGGGAGCGGAAGCAAGTGTTTCAACCCTAACCGTTAGCCTTGAGCCTGTCGCAAGCGCCTTTGGCCAGCTTCGCTTCCGACAGGCGCAGGGCTATAGTGATAAATTCTACACGGGCACCGGCGGTTCGTTGTGGTTGGCCATCGCCGCAAGCGCCTTGTCGGGAATCGACAACATCATTTTGTAGCGATCCTCAGCGAAGGCCATGTGCGGCTTTGCGGCGTCATAGGCGGGCTGCACGACCGCACCGCCTTCACCGTCATAGCGATCGGGGTTGGAATAGGCCGCGGCCTCCTCGGCGCTAATCCCCACCTTGTCCAGCACTGCCGGATCGACCCAGCGGTCGGGCGTCACAGCCATTCCGGGGCAAGCGACTTCGAGCGTCAATTGCTCCGGGCCGGCGAAGTAAATCGATTTGCACATACCATGGTCAAGCGGGCCGATGACGTTTACGCCCTTGGTACGGATGCGGTCGCGCATCGCAAGCAGACGGTCTTCGTCGGCCACGTAAAAAGCCAGATGCTGCATCGTTCCCGGCGCGCAATTGTCTTGCCCTGTGCCGGCATGCGTCACACCCAAGGTAATCGGCGTACCGGCGGTTTCGGGCAATTGCACTAGCGAGAAATAGCAGCCGCCGTCGAGTTTCAGAAAGGCATGGATGCCGCCCGGCACGCCGTGCATATCGAAGATAGCCACCAGCGGCGCGCCAAGCACATCGGAGAAGAATTCGATCTGGCGTTTCATGTCGCCGGTCATGATCGCGATGTGATGGATGCCCGTTGGTTGAACCATTTGCTTTTCCTTTTCCTGCTGGCAATGTGCCACGCGAGAGGAACAACGCAAATGGAAATCGTCCGCACGCCTTATGCCGTGGTCTACCCGGAAGAATCGGGCTTCAAGGATGTCTATGGCGGTGCCGGCGGCATGGTGTTCGTCGAATGTATGGCAATCGCGCCAAAGGACTCGCCCTCCAAACGTGCAATCGTCTTTACCCATCCGATCGGCGGGGGTTCCTTCCTGCCGCTGGTGACCGCGCTGGCGATGGCGGGTCATCATGTCCTCTATGTCAACCCGCGCTACCGGGGCAACGACACCGCCTTGATCATGGAGAAATGCATTAGTGACTTGGCCGCCGCGTTGCGCCATGCACGCGACAGGCTGGGCTATGAACGCTTCATCCTTGGCGGCTGGTCCGGTGGCGGGTCGATGTCGCTTTTCTATCAGGATCAGGCGGAAAATCCGACGATCACGCATACCCCCGCGGGTGACGCTTATGACCTGACGGCGATAGAGATGCCCAAGGTCGATGGCATCATGCTGCTCGCCGCGCATATCAGCCGGGCGATGACGCTGACCGAATGGATCGACCCGTCGATTTTGAATGAAGCCAAACCGTTTGAACGTGACTCCGAACTCAATATCTACGATCCCGCCAACCCCAACAAGGCGCCCTATGATGAGGCCTTTGTGCAACGTTTCCGCACCGCGCAAATCGCGCGCAACCGGCGTATTACCGCTTGGGTGAAGCAAGAGCTCGCCGCAGTCCGCGCCAGCGACAACCCCAACGGCGAACGCGCTTTCGTGGTCCATGGTACAATGGCCGATGTTCGCTGGACCGATCCGGCGCAGGATCCATCCGACCGGCCACCCTATGAATGCTATCTTGGCGTGCCCAGAGTGGCCAATGACGGACCCGTCGGCCTCGCACGCTTTACGACGCTCAGAAGCTGGCTGTCGCAATGGAGTTATGATGACACCAACGCCACCGGGCTTGGCAACGCGAGCCGGATCAGCTGTCCGGTGCTGGTGATCAACAACACCGCCGATCTTGCCTGCACCCCCAGCCACGCCCGGCGGCTGTTCGAGGCGGTGGGGCATCGAGACAAGGAATATGCCGATGTCGCAGGGGCCGACCATTATTATATCGAGCGTCCCGATCTACTACCCATAGCGGTGCAGCTTTGCAGCGACTGGATATTGCGGAAGTTCGCTATATCCTCCTCGAAAGGGGGAGGATTTCGTAGCCAGACCTTAAATCCCGACAGTCCCTAGAGTTTCTTTTCATAAATACGGTAGATCTTGTTCACCGTTCCGCCGACCGCCTCGCCAACCGACCGCATCGGACCGTTGGAGGCGAGCACCCAGCCGAATTCGCCACGGCTGGCGCCATATTCGGATACCGCTGCGCGGCGGATATATTCGATCAGCATGAAAGCGAGCTGGCTGGCCATGCGCGTTGCCTGCAATTTTTTGACCACCCCCATTAGCGGCACCCGCATCGTCCGTACCTTTGGGCGGCGCAACCACCATAACAGTTTTGCCCAATTCAAAGGAAACAGAGATCCTTTGAAAGACTTTAACTTCTCATTCAAATCGGGCAAAGTCATCATAAAGGCGACGGGTTCGCCATCGACTTCGGCTATCCGGATCAGATCTTCGTAAACGATGGGTTTCAGTTTCTTGCCCGCATAGGCGACTTCGGCGTCAGTGAAGGGAACGAAGCCCCAATTATCACTCCATGCATCATTCAATATGCCTAGGATCAACGCCGCTTCCTCGTCAAAACGGTTCTTGTCGACCTGCCGGATTTTGATCCGTCCGCTTTTTTCGCCCATCGCCACGATCCGGTTGGTAAGCTCGGGAAAGCCTTTGTCGATTGACAGGTCGTAAGTGTAGAGATCCTGCACACCTTCATAACCTGAATTTTCGATCCACGCCTCATAGGCTGGGCTGTTATGCCCCATCATTACCGTCGGCGGGTGGTCGTGACCCTGGACGAGAAGACCGGGTTCATCCCACATTGCAAGGCTTACCGGACCCAGAACCTTGGTCATCCCCTTGCCGCGCAGCCAATCTTCGGCGGCAGCGATCAGTGCGGCGGCGACAGCTTCGCTCTCGGCTTCGAATAGTCCCCAAAAACCCGTACCCGGTCCCATCCCCTGTTCGGCTGGTTGACGAAGCGCCAGACGATCGATGTGCGCCGATATCCGCCCAACGACGGTGCTGGCACGCATGGCAAGAAACAACTGAATTTCACCATGCTCAAGCCACGGATTCTTGCCCGGTGTAATAAGGCCGCGCACCTCATCTTTTAGCGGCGGTACCCAATTGGGGTCGCTGCCATACAAGCGGAAGGGCAGATTGATAAATTCGGTCAGCGACGCCTTTCCCGAAACCGGCTCGATCCGCAATTCGTCAACCTGCATATAAACCTCCCCAAACCATTTTAACGCCTCAAAAGCCCATTTAATGAATCTTGACCCTTAGAGCCTGAGTTTCGACGCCAGTTTTCCCAAACCGGCCTTGTCGTCGGGCAGAAGGCCGATTTTTAGCGTTAGCCAGAGCGACGGCCAGAATAAAAAAAGCAGACTTAGCGCGCGGATGCGCTGACCAAAGGGAGAAAGCAGTTCGCCAACCCCCCATAACAGCACCACACAACCAAGAGCCGCGACGAGCGCCCGCCAAAAGCCGTGCCCAAACGGGCATATCCGGTCCGACCAATAGAGTTCGGCAATGGCTAGCAGCGCGGTCAATACCACGGCCGCTGCAACCGCAAGCGCCATGCCCTCCACGCCGCGTTCAGGCACCAGCCAGAGGCCCAACGCCAGCCAGACAGCAAGCCCGGCAAGGCTGTTCATCAACGGCAATGCACGATGGCCAATCATTTCGACGATTGGGGTCGCAGGGCCCAGCGCAGCCTCCACCGCGCGCGCAGCGAGCAAAATAAGCACGACACCAAGGCCCGCTTGCGTACCCGGTGCAAAACCCGTTAGCATATCGGCGGCAACCAGTATCAGGAAACCGGCGATCGGCACCGCAAGCAGCAACGAGATATGCGTGGAAAAACTGTACAGCGGTGCGATCTCACGCCGGTCGAGCGCCGCCTGTGCCGAAGCCAACGGTGCAAGAACATAAAGAAAGGACTGACGCACGATCAGCGGGATCGAAGCTATCTTTCGTGCAATCCCGAAAATCCCCGCCGCCGCCGCCCCGGCGCTGCCCGGAACCATTGCATTCAACAAGATGGGCGGCAGGTCGTTATAGGCTCGCCGGGCAAGCGCAGGGGGAAGCATTGCAAAGCCCGTGGCGAGTGTTTCTTTACGCAGACTCCGCGGCAGGCTTGCACGCATCAGCAACGCTGGATCGTAATAGCGTGCCAGCAGTTTCCAGCTAAGCCACGCAGTCAGCGCAAGCGAGGCGAGATGGCCGAACAGCAGGCCTTCAAAACCGAAACCGGCAAAGAAGAACCCGCTTGCGAAAAACAGTCGGGCGACCTGTTCCCAAAAGATACGCAGCCGAATTTCAGGGCCAAAGGCGCGCATCGCCCGCGCGGCCGCGGTCGCGGTTTCGATAAACACCCACAAGGGCAGGCTCCAGGCGAAAATCGCGATTGCCTGGGGCAATTGTGCAGCATCGGATGGTGCGCTGGCGACTGCGCTGGCAATCATCGGGGCAGTCAGGCTGATAGCCAGTGCCGCCATGATCCCCAATCCGGTACTGGCCATCAATGCAAAGCGTACCACGCCGTGCCGTTCCTCATGCGATGCGCTTGCGGGCACGATCCGTTGCAGGGCCTGCCCCATTGCCAGGTCGAGCAGGTTCGCCAGGATATTTACCGCCGCCCACAGCACGACATATACGCCGTAACCGGTCAGCCCGAACATCCATGTGTAAGCAGGCTGGGAAACGATTTCGATCAGCGCCCCCAGCCGCGCTGCAGCGGCGAGCCCTGCCCCTTTTGCCACATCGCTGCGATCGACGGTTTGGACCTGCACTTCGACGAGTGCTTCTTCCTGCGGTCCGCTCATTATTCCTCGGTACGGATAAGGACCGTTTCACCGATCAACAGAAAGAGCAGGAACGGAGCCCAAGCCGCAATAAAGGGTGGATAGGCACCCAGGTTGCCCATTGCGAGCGCGAAGTTATCGGCAACGAAATAAGCAAAGCCCAGCGCCATTCCGATTACGGCGCGCAGGAAGAGGGCTCCGGATCGGGCAAGTCCGAAGGCCGCCACTGCACCGAGCAGAGGCATTAACAGCGCAGACAGTGGACCGGAAATCTTGTGCCACAAAACCCCCTCTAGCGTATCGGTGCGCCTGCCTGCAGCCTTGAGATCCTCGATTGCGTTCTTGAGCGGAATGAAACCAAGGGCGTCGCCATCGACCTTTAGACGATTGAACCGGTCGGCATCGATGCCACGTCCCACCACCAATTCGGGCAATTGCTGCTGTTCGGCCTTGGCAACATCGAAGATCCGTACATTTTCCAGCCGCCATGCGCCATCGGCAAAGCTGCCCTTTTCGGCACGTATCACCTTCCTGAGACTGCCTTCGACCCGTTGATAGACCCGCACGTCATTCAATCGCGTCGCCGCATCATAGCCCGATACCGTGCGCACCTGGATAAGATCCTGGCCTTCACGCACCCAGACATTGTTGCGGACCCCGGTATCAGTCGGCACCTGCCCATAATCCACATCCTGCCAGACTTTGAGCTTGGCGGTTGCAGGGGCAACAATGTTATCGTTGAAAACGAAGGAAATGCCCGCGACTAATAAGCTGGCAGCGATCATTGGCGCCAGGATCTGGTGTGCGGAAAGCCCGGCCGCTTTCATTGCGATCACTTCGCTGTTCTGGCTAAGTGTCAGAAAGGTGATCAGAGTGGCCAATAATACCGAAAAGGGCAGAAAACGGGCAATGATCTGCGGTGCGCGCATACCGATATACGCCCAAAGATCGGATTCGCTATTCCCGGGAACCGCCAGGATCTTGCCGCTTTCCCCCAATAGGTCTAGTGTCTGTAATACCAGGACCAGCATCAACAAGACTGCAATGGTACGCACCAGAAACAGTCGCGCCATATACCAGGCGATCTGACGCGAAGGAAAGAAATTCAATCTCATGCCGCGGCGGCCTCTTGGGTCAAGAGCCGCGATTTCCGTCTGCCGAAGCGGAACAGCTTTTTTAAGGACTTACCGGTTTTGGCGGCAAACACCTCAAGCGCGCCGATCGGTTGTCCGCCGGGTATATGCGCAATCACATGATACATCCACAGGATCAGGCTGGCGAAAAGCAGAAAAGGCACCCATAAGGCAATTACCGGATGGACGGCCCCGAGTGCGCCAAGGCTTTCGGCATATTCGTTTATCTTGTGATAGGTAACCACCATCACGATCGACAAAAATACGCCAAGCGCCGAGGTTGACCTTTTGGGCGGTATTGCAAGCGACAGCGCCAGCAGCGGCAGCAGTAGCATCATCGCCACTTCGACCATACGAAAGTTGAAATTGGCCCAAGCGGCGTTGCGCAAGCGCTTTTGTACACCGGTATCGCTTCCAACTTGGATCAATTCGGTCAGCGTATATTCGCGATCCTTGCCGCCGCGCTGCCGAAATCGTTCGATTTCCGGTAGATCGATCGGCACGTCATAGCTTGTAAAGCTGAGCACGCGCGGATTGCGATAGGTGGGCGCATCATGCACCAAAGTGCCGCGCGTCAGCCGCAAGATGATAGTATCGGGATCGTCGGTACGCAGGAACTTGCCTTCTTGCGCCGTTACCGAAATCGACTGGCCTTTCTTGTTCTCGGCAAAAACGAACATGCCGTAAAGGTCGTTGCCCTTGTTGCGGCTTTCTTCAATCCGCATCGTCAGATTGTCGCCCAGATTATTGAATTCGCCGACCTTGATCGATGCACCCAACGCGCCCGAACGCAGGTCGAAGCGCAATTCTTCATAGAAATAGCGCGAGGTCGGTTGCAGCCAGCCGACAATGGCAAAGTTTACCAGTGCCAGTACGATCGCATAAAGATAAGGTACGCGCAGCAATCGCCAATAACTTTGTCCCACCGCACGAAATATGTCGATTTCCGAAGTGACCGCTAGGCGTCTGAACGCAAGCAATATGCCCAAAAGCAACCCGATCGGAATGCCTAGCGACATATATTCCGGCAGAAGATTGGCAAGCATCCGCCAGACGACACTGACCGGCCCGCCTTCGGCCGCGACGAAATCGAACAGGCGTAGCATCTTGTCGAGCAGCAACAGCATGGCGGCAATCACAAGCGTGCTGATCATGGGAAGGGCGACGAGCCGGGAGATATAACGGTCAGTGGCGGTTAGAAATTTCAATTTATCGTCGCCCTGTCACCCTAATTTGGCCGCAAATCATCCCGATATACGCGATCAGGATCAGGAGCAATATCGTTGGTCGCTTATTGACCAACGCTTAAACAATGGAGTTTTATTGCAATGGCACGTTTCATTGCCGCTTTCGCCACCGCAGTTGCGTTCGCCTTTACAGCGTCCGCCTCCGCCGGAAGCGTGATTTCAAACGATCTCAACCGCTGTTCCGCAGGCAAAGGACCCGCAATCAAGGTTGTGGTCAGTGGTGTCAAAAGCTCATCCGGAAAGATGCGGGTGCAAAGCTACCCTGCGACCAAGACCTCGTGGCTTGCCAAGGGGCGCTGGCTCAATCGCATCGAAACCGGCGCACGTGCCGGCAGCATGAGCTTTTGCATGCCTGTGAATGCAGCAGGCCACTACGCGATTGCCGTGCGCCA
Source organism: Sphingorhabdus sp. (assembly GCA_051657985.1). Taxonomy (GTDB): domain Bacteria; phylum Pseudomonadota; class Alphaproteobacteria; order Sphingomonadales; family Sphingomonadaceae; genus Sphingorhabdus_B. The sequence goes on from JBOFLS010000169.1 coordinate 10,422, forward strand.
TGACAAGAATGGCAATGGCAGCACCGATATCTCATCCGATGGCGGCGGCTTTTCGAACAATCCGTCGATCAACATTCTCAATCTGGGTAAGCCCGCAGTTGGGAAAGTAAGTTTTTACGTCGGTTCCGGAGTAACAACGATCAATATCGCCATGAAATATATGTGATGTTCAGGAGGTAATTTGGCACTCGTCGCGCTTCTTTCCAACCCGCATTCGACTGGTAACAAGAGCCTGTTACCCAAGGTGCGGAGCTATTGCGTAGCGCATCCCGATATCTTCCACTATGAGGTCGAGGAGGTCGGTCAGATTGCCCGCGCGCTTGAAATGATCGCGCGGGTCAAACCAAAGGTCCTAGTTGTTAACGGAGGCGACGGCACCGTGCAGGCGGCCCTGACCGAACTGTATCATGGCGGCCATTTCGATGGCATGCCGCCGCCCGTCGCGGTACTGCCCAACGGCAAGACCAATTTGATCGCGCTCGATC
>JBOFLS010000170.1:0-5837 GCA_051657985.1 Sphingorhabdus sp.
CGCGCGAACTTGCGGCCTCTCGTCTACGCTCGAGGCGAACGGTGAGGTGATGCAGATTAAAAGTTTGACGCGTTAGGGCAGAAAGACGGTTTCAACATTACCGTAGCCCTGAGCCTGTCGAAGGGCGCTTACCGGCGAGGCGCCCTTCGACAGGCTCAGGGCTACGGTGTGAATTTGTAGAATTGCTCCAGCTTAGTTTCGCTGGAAAAACCGCAAAACATCGCGCATGAGGGCATCTCTCCAATTCAACCAAGGGAGCCCATAGAGTCCGATGTCCGAAACCTTCTACCGCATGAAGCGCCTGCCGCCCTATGTCATCGCAGAAGTCAATGCGATGCGCGCGGCCGCCCGTGCTGGCGGAGAGGACATTATCGACCTCGGCATGGGAAATCCCGACCTGCCGCCGCCGCCGCATGTGATCGAAAAACTGGTCGAAGTCGCGCAAAAACCCGATGCCCATGGCTATTCGGCGTCGAAAGGCATTCCCGGTCTCCGCAAGGCGCAGGCCAATTATTACGGCCGCCGCTTCGGCGTCGATGTCGATCCGGAAACCGAAGTGGTTGTCACCATGGGGTCGAAAGAGGGGCTGGCGAGCCTTGCCACCGCGATTACCGCGCCCGGCGATGTCGTGCTGGCACCCAATCCCAGTTACCCGATCCACACCTTCGGTTTCATCATTGCAGGCGCGACCATCCGATCGGTGCCGACCACGCCCGATGAAAATTACTTCCGCGCACTGGATAGGGCGATGGCCTTCACCGTGCCGCGACCCTCGATCCTTGTGGTCAACTATCCGTCCAACCCGACCGCTGAGACAGTGGACCTGGCTTTCTACGAACGGCTGGTCGCCTGGGCGAAGGAGAACAAGGTCTGGATTCTTTCCGACCTTGCCTATTCCGAACTCTATTTCGATGGCAACCCGACGCCTTCGATCCTGCAGGTCAAGGGCGGCAAGGATGTTGCGGTCGAATTCACCTCGCTGTCGAAAACCTATTCGATGGCCGGCTGGCGTATCGGCTTTGCCGTGGGCAACACAACGCTGATCGCGGCGATGACGCGGGTGAAGAGCTATCTCGATTATGGTGCTTTCACGCCGATCCAGGCGGCCGCCTGCGCGGCATTGAACGGCCCGCAGGATATCGTCGAGAAAAACCGCGAACTGTACCACAAGCGCCGCGACGTGCTGGTAGAGGCATTCGGAAGGGCAGGCTGGGACATCCCCGCCCCGCGCGCCTCGATGTTTGCCTGGGCACCCTTGCCGCCCGCGCTTGCCCATCTGGGCAGCCTCGAATTTTCCAAGCAGCTTTTGACCGAAGCCAAGGTCGCGGTCGCCCCCGGCGTCGGCTATGGCGAGGATGGTGAGGGTTTTGTCCGCATCGCAATGGTCGAAAATGAACATCGCCTGCGGCAGGCGGCGCGCAACATCAAACGTTACCTGCAATCGATGGGGGTCAACACGCCGATACAGGCGAAGGCGCTTTGACGCGGTGGAACCGATCGTACAGACAATTCAGATAGCGCTGGGTCCGGTTTTCCTGCTCGTCGCCACCGGTGGCATATTGAACGTTATCACCGGGCGGTTGGCGCGCGTCGTCGATCGTTCACGCGATTTGATGACGCAGCATGCGGCCACGACGGGGCGTGAGCATGAACGTGTGGTTTGGGAATTGCGGATCATCGATCAGCGGATGGACATCATCAACTGGTCGGTCGCGCTGTGCGTTGCTTGCGGTATCGTGGTTTGCGTATTGGTGGCGATGTTGTTCCTGTTCGGATCGGGGCAGGATGGATTGGCCTTTCCTGTTGCCGCTGCCTTCATCGCGGCAATGTTTCTGCTATTGACCGCGCTGGTGCTGTTTCTGGTCGAAGTGCGTCTTGCGATCCGCACGATCCACGTGCCGATGGAACTGCTTGAGCGGGAGGGTTCAGGCCGGTAAGGGACGCAGTTAGATTACCGTAGCCCTGAGCTTGTCGAAGGGCGTTTATCGGCAGTGGCGCAAACCTTGAGGCGCCCTTCGACAAGCTCAGGGCTACGGTGTTTGGTCAACCGCCATAGTCGGAGCCGTCACGAACCCAGGCACCTGCACCCCCGCCGCCTGCTCAAAGGCAAAACCTGCGCGCAGCACCTTTTCGTCATCCCAGGCCGTACCTATAAAACTCAATCCCAGCGGCAGCCCCTCTATCGCACCCATGGGCACGGTCAGATGGGGATAACCGGCAACCGCAGGCAACTGGCTGGCGCTTGGCCCCGAATATTGATCGCCATTCACCAGATCGGTCATCCACGCCACGCCGGTCGTCGGGGCGATGAGCAGATCGACCTTGTTTTCGCGTAACAGGCGATCGATGCCTTCGGGGCCTGCCAGCCGTTTCGATTTTTCCAGCGCTTCCTTATAGGCAGGATCGTCCAGCCCCTTCTTGGATTGCGCAAGCTCCAGCAAATCCTGCCCGAACCAGCGCATCTCGGCAGGAGAAGCCTTGTTGAACGCGATCACCTGCTCAAGCGTGCGCGTTTTCACCGCAGGGGCGGCCTTGGCGAGATAGGCGTTGAGTCCCGCCTTGAATTCAACCATCAGCACCTCGAACTCTGCCTCGCCCAATCCGTCCAGACCTTTACGGGTATCGGCAATTTCGACGATCTCGGCTCCCGCCTGTTTCAGCTTTACAACCGCCGCATCGAAGCGTTCGACGATCTTGGGATTTTCACTCACCCGGTCGCGCATCACACCAAGACGCATGGTTTTCAATCCACCTTCGGAAAGTCGCGCTGCATAATCCATCTTGCGTTTGTCGGCTTCGGCCGTTGCGGGGTCAGCGGGATCGCTGCCGGCCATTGCCGTCAGCATCAGCGCCGCATCGCGAACCGTTCGCGTCATTGGCCCAGCGGTGTCCTGACTGGCGCTGATTGGGACGATCAGGCTGCGACTAACCAGCCCCAGCGTGGGCTTCATGCCGACGATGCCATTGATCGATGCCGGGCAGACGATCGATCCGTCGGTTTCGGTGCCGATCGCCAGCGGAGCAAGATTGGCGGCAACAGCAGCACCGCTGCCCGAGGATGAACCGCATGTATTGCGATCAAGTGCGTGGGGATTTTTGGTCAAACCGCCCACCGCGCTCCAGCCGCTGGTCGAAAAGTTCGAACGGATATTGGCCCATTCGCTCAAATTGGTCTTCCCCAGAATGATCGCTCCGGCATCGCGCAAGCGCTTGATTATCGGCGCGTCGCGATTGGTGACATTATCCTTCAGCGCCAAAGAACCAGCGGTCGTCGGCGCCGAACCCGCAACTTCGATATTGTCCTTCACCAATATCGGAACTCCATGCAGCGGCCCGCGAGCTTTGCCCGCTTGCTCATCCCGATCGAGCTTTTGCGCTTGCTCTATCGCATCGGGCATGATGGCAATTACCGCATCCAATTCGGGCCCGGCATCGTCGATGTCTGCAATCCGTTTAAGATGCAGACGGCTGATCTCTTCGGCAGAAACACCGCTGTCGAGCACCATCGATATCGTATCGATTTCCGATAGTGACGGCTTTCTCTCGGCGGCAAACCCGGCTTGGGTGCAAAGAGAAAGGCTTACGGCAATAAGTACGGATCGCTTCATAGTAACAGGGTCTAGCACTTGCGTGCGACCGCGCAATCCGCCATCAAAAGCCATGCCAAAAAATGACTTTGCCTTCCACCATGCTTTCCGTGTCCGCTGGTCCGAAACCGATGCGCAGGGCGTGGTCTTCAACGCGCGTTATCTCGATTATGCCGATATCGCGATTACCGAATATTGGCGCGCTGCGGGCATCCGCCTCGTCGATCGCGACGAGCCGCTGGAGTTTCACGTCAAGAAAGCCACCGTTACCTGGTTCGCGCCGATCAAGCCTGATGAAATGATCGAGGTGATGGCGCGTACGATCAAGACCGGGCGAACGAGCATGACGCAATTTGTCGAGATCCACGGGTTCCATGAAAATGGCCGCGATGATTTGCGCGCCGAGGTCGAGCTGGTCAGCGTCCATGTCGATCTTGACAGCCATCGTCCGGTGGTTCTGCCCGAATGGGTGCCAAAGTTGTTTGCGGAATATGACGCGCAGGCCAAGGAACGGGAAGGGATCTGATGGGTAAGGAACGCATCGAATTTTTTTACGATCTCTCCAGCCCCTGGACCTATCTGGCCTTTGCCAATTTGTTCGGGGTGATGGAGCGCACCGGATATTGCGCGCGGCTGCGGCCGATACTGGTCGGCGGAGTATTCAATGCGGTAAACCCGGCAGTCTATAAGGCGCGTGAGCAGACCGATAACCGGCGGATGGCGCATAGCTGGAAAGTGCTGAAGGACTGGGCGGCGCTGGCCGGGGTCGAGATGAACTTCCCGAGCGCCTATCACCCGGCCAAGAGCGTGCATGCCATGCGCTTCTGCTGCGCTCTGGCGGATGACATGCCGAAACTCACCGACTTCACCCGCGCGGCCTTCCAAAGCTATTTCGGACGCCAGGAGAATCTGGACGACTCCGATGTCCTTGTCGCGGTGGCGAACTCGGTCGATCTCGATGGCGAAGCACTTCGCACCGCTTCGCAGACTGATGAGGTCAAGGCCCTGCTCCGCACCAATACCGATGAGCTGATCGCGCGCGGCGGCTATGGTTCGCCGACCCTATTTGTCGATGGCACCGACATGTATTTCGGCAACGATCAGCTACCCTTGGTTGAGGCGGCGTTGCTGCGCGAGGCGGGCTTATGATGTTGGCAAGAGCTGTGATGACGGCAGTGCTGGCTGGCCTGTTGCTTGTCAGCTGCAAGCCGGTCGCAAAAGAGGAGAAACCGAAAGTGGTGCATCCGGTATATTATTTCGAAATCCCGGTGATCGATATGGATCGGGCTGTCAATTTTTACGAAAAGCTGTTAGGCACCAAGCTCGAGCGGGAGACCGTCGATGGCTATGAGATGGCGCGCTTTTCTTTTGCTGAAGGAACGCCGGGCGCGACTGGTGCCTTGGCCAAGGGCGATGTCTATAAGCCATCGAAAGACGGCGCGATTGTCTATTTCCATGTCGACGACATTAAGGCGACTGTTGCCAGGGCCGAGGCGATGGGCAGACCGGTGCTCTATCCGGTCAAGGACATAGGCGAGGCTGGTTTCGTTGCTGAAATCGAAGACAGCGAGGGCAATCGCCTGGCGCTCAGCCAGTTGCCAAACGAAAAATAGGGACAGTCCTTATTTCCAGATAGGTTAAATGTTATGAACGACCGTGTTACGATAACCATGCTGGAAGACGGCATTGCCGATGTCCGCATGAACCGGCCCGACAAAATGAATGCGCTCGATCCCGATCAATGGGCAGCGATTACGGCGGCGGTGGATGAGCTGAAAGCGATACAGGGCCTGCGCGTGGTGGTTTTGTCGGGTGAGGGCAGGGCCTTTTGCGCCGGCCTCGATCTGGCAAGTCTGGCGGCTGAGCGTGATCCCACGACTAACAGCGCAGGGGGTAAGTTCGCCGATCGGTCGCGCGGGGTGGCCAATGATGCGCAATATGGCGCCTGGGGATGGCGCGAAATTCCGGTGCCCGTGATCGCCGCGGTCCATGGCGTTGCTTTCGGTGCGGGCAGTCAGATCATGGCGGCGGCCGATATCCGTATTGTCCATCCCGAAACGCGCATCGCGATCATGGAGATGAAATGGGGGCTGGTGCCCGATGTCGCAGGGATGGCGCTGTGGCGTACGCAGGTTGCCGACGACGTGCTGCGCGAGATGATCTATACCAACCGGGAGTTCAACGGCACCGAGGCCAAGGCGATGGGCTTTGCCACGCATGTCTCGGTCGAACCGATGGCGCATGCGCTTG
>JBOFLS010000171.1:0-22468 GCA_051657985.1 Sphingorhabdus sp.
ATTCGCAAGATGTTCTTGTATTGTTCCTGTGCTCTTTGACAGCCCGTTGTGGCATCGAATATTTCTGGTCCGACCAGGGGCCTCTCAGGCCTGAGGCATGTAGGAAATTTTGTTGCGCGGACGATTTGTCGGAAAGCGTCAAGGTGAGAACTTAGTGTGACCTTTCGACCTAAAGCCTGTCCACTGTCGCACTATATGGCCCGCCCCCTAATTCATGCCCGTGTTCGCACAACAGAAAACTTGCAGTGAATGGCGGCAATCCTGTCGAAAACCGATCGGCAGCTTCCATTGTACCCGGCCGCTCAACCGATGCCGCCCGCCTCCAGGCTTCCCTATTTCTGCATCGCCTGCGCCATAACCGGGTTCTTGCTGTAGAAACCCGCGGGCATGATCGTGAAGCTTGCGCGGTGCGATGGCATGATCGGCCATTCTTCCGGGCGCGGCAGATGGGTGACGCCCAGCGTGTACCACATCACGACATCGGTATTCTTGACCGAGCGGCCCTGCATGGTCCAGGCCTTAAGCCCATCAGATCCATCGCCGTTGAAAGGATATTCGCCCGCTGCATAACGTTCCCTTGCAGCAAAAGGCGTGACCCACATATGGCCGGTTACAAAACCGGCACGACGGATCAGCGAGGATCCGGGGGCGGCAAAGGGCAGCGCATTTTCGCCCGGCGCAAGGACGAAGCCGGGCTTTGCTCCGAAGGCACCGGGCATGGTTCCGTCGATCACTTTCCACTTGCGGCTGGTCGCCATATCGACTTTGCGGCCTGTATCGCTTTCCTTTTCGAAAATGCGGCTTTCGGTGGTGATGACATTGCCATTCTTGTTGACGCCACCCATCGGCATCCCTGAACCTTCGACTTCGGCAACACTGTCGGTGGCCGCGCCATCGACATCGAAATCGAGACGGAAGTTGAAGAAATGCTGGTGATTGGGGGCTGCACGCGCCTCTCCGACCCTGGTCCCGCACAATGGCCCACCGGTAAAGGGGTCGCGCCCAGCCTCGATGGCTTTCGCCGCCATGATGCCGGTCAGTTCCAGCTCGACACGCAGCGAGCCGTCCTCGCGGAATACCCACTGGATACCATAATCGTAATTATCGATCGTGGCATAGGAAACGAGCACCAGTTCATGCGCGGGAACACCATGCCCGCGATGCCGCCACAAGGCACCGGTCGACCGCTCGTAAAGGCCGATGGCCTGCGGGATGGTCACCGGCTTTCCGGCTTCATCGTTGACCACGGCATCGAAGAAGCGCGCATTGATGGGGGCCTCCACGCCCGGCGTCAGCGATGTTTTTCCATATTTGGCCATGCCGGTTTCGCCCGCATCGAAGATATTGCGCGCATGCCAGCCCTCATCGGGATCGCCATAGGGAACCGCCATTTCGGACAGGCTGGCGCGGTGCAGCACCTTGCGCTGCTTGCCCGCGCCATCGCGCAGCGAGATGGTGTTGAGCACCAGCCCCTCGCGCGGGTGCATCGCGAAGTGGAATTGCCAAGGACCCCAACCGATGGCTTGGCCATCGACTTTTGCCGTAATCTCATTGGCTTCGCGCCATGGTCGCAATTTGGGGGTCAGGCCATCGGGATTGGCTTCGAACGAAAGATCGTCCCTGGGCAGCGGCCCGCCCTGATCGACAACCTTCACCACCTTGCCATCGGTCATGTTGACATAGGCGGCAAGGTTCGGGACCATCCCGCCATAACCGTTTTTCGTCGAGGCGATTTTGGCAAAGGCGAACATCATGCGATCGCCTTTCTTGCCTGCCTCGGTATTGTCGCCCAGCGAGAGCCCGGTGATTTTGACGGGCATATCCGTGCCGATGCCCCGTTTGCGAAGCGTATCGATCCATTGCGGGTCTTTGGAAAGAATGTCGGTCAGCACCGCATCGTCATCGTCGAGATAGATGGGCTGGGCGCCCGGAATGTGTTTCCAGCTTGTCACCTTGTAGGTGGCAAGATCGACAACGGCCTCATAAACCTTATTCTGCGCGCGATCATAGACGCCGACCTCAGCCCGGCGCGGTATGGCTTTGCCTGCAGCCACCTGCGCCTTGTCCGGCTCAACCAAGGCAATGAAGGTAAAGCGCGGCGACTTGCCACCCCGGCCATCGGTACGCACAATATTGGAAGCGGCTTCGATCTCCGCGCCACTCAGTGGATCGAGGACATGACGCGCCGTCTGCTCCTGCTTCCCCCAAGCAAAGAGAGCAGAACCAGCCGTGACCGGCAAAACAAATGCAGCTGCCCACATCAAATAAGCTGGCTTCAGAACACCGCGCATCCAATACTCCTCTTGATACTTAGACTTTCATCAACGGCAATCGACGGACGGGTTCGCCCGTCATCGCAAATAAAGCATTGGCCACAGCTGGCCCGATCGGCGGCACGCCCAATTCGCCGACGCCGGTCGGAGGCGCATCGCTTTCGATAAAATGCACCTCGACATTGCGGGGGTATTGGCTGGCGCGCAGCACCGGATAATCGGCAAAGCTGGCAGGTACGGGTGCGCCCGCCTGTATGTCGACCTGCCCCAGCAAGGCTGCGCACAGCCCGTAGCCCATACCGCCCTCAATCTGCGACCGTGCGACGCCCGGGTTCACAACCGTTCCGCAATCGACCACGGCAACGACACGCTCGACCACAAAGTCGCTGGCCGATTTGCCGGAAATCTCTGCCACCATCGCAATCGCAGTCTTGAACGCTTCCTGCATAGCAACGCCGCGAAAGCGGCCTTTAGCCGATGGCGAAGCCCAGCCTGCCTTTTCCGCCACCGTCGATAGCACGTCCCTGAGGCGGGATTTTTCGGGCAAGTGACGCAGGCGGAATGCGACCGGATCGATCCCGGCACGGCGCGCCAGCTCATCCATCATTACTTCTTTTGAAAAGGCAGTGTGGCTGTGCTCGACCGATCGCCAATAGAGGACCGGCACCTTGGTCTTGACGGGATGCCAACTTACCCGGTGATTGGCGATTGCATATTGTTCCGGCGCGGTGCCACCAACATCGGCACCCTGCGCTTCTGTCGGGTCGTCGCTGGGCTGAATGGATTGGATCGCGATACGTTGATCCCACCAGGCGATCTTGCCGTCTGCACCCAAGGCAGCATCGATCCGGTGAAAGGCCATTGGCCGATAGTGACCGGCCTTGAAATCGTCTTCGCGCGTCCAGATCATTTTAACGCTTTGGCCGTCGCCTGCGGCCTTGGCGGCCGCCACCGCCTGCACAACATAATCGGCAGTCGTCGAAAAGCGCCGCCCAAAGCTGCCTCCCGCCGCCAATGTGTGAATTTTGATGGCTTCGGGCGCGATCTTCAGAAAGTCGGCAACATTTTTCTGGTCGACCGTCATATCCTGGACGGGATACCAAAGCTCCGCCTCACTGCCTGTAATTCGGGCTACTGCGTTCATCGGCTCCATTGCCGCATGGGCCAGATAGGGGAATTCGAACTCCGCCATTATTCTTTGAGAAATGCTATTGGCGCGTTCAGACTGCACACCCTTCGCGGTCTTTATGACGCCTTTTCCAAGTGCAGCCTGCCGATGAGCCTGCATCAGCTCAGCCCGCCCCCGCGTTTCGGCGGCCTTCAACTCCCATTCCACACTCAATGCTTCGCGTCCCTTCAGCGCCGCTGCTGTCGATTGCGCGATCACCGCAACGCCATTGGGCACTTCGGCGACCTTCACGACGCCCGGCACGGCAAGCGCTGCTTTGGAATCCACCGTCTTCACCGTTGCACCGAAATGAGAAGGCAGGCGGACCGCGGCGACCAACAGCCCATCCGCTTCGAAATCAATTGTGTAAGATTGGCGTCCACTCGATTTGGCCACTGCATCGAGGCGCGGCATATCCTGGCCGATATATTTGAAATCCGCTGCGGATTTCAGCTGCACCTTTTTGGGCAAGGGCAGTTTGGCAGCGTCCGCCACAAAAGCACCATAGCCTGCCTTTCGCCCGGTAAGAGAATGGAGAATATGTCCTTTGTTTGTTGCCAGTTCGGCTTCCGGAACCTTCCACTGTGCTGCCGCCGCCTTGATCAGCAAAGCGCGTAGTAAAGCTCCGGCTTCCCGCAACTGCAGCCAGCTATTGGCGATAGAAGAAGACCCCCCAGTACCCTGGCTTGCGCCATCCCAGGCCAGATTGCCATAGGTTGCCAGATCGGCAGGAGCGGCTTCTGTTTTAAGTTTGGTCCAATCGGCATCAAGCTCTTCGGCGACAAGCGTCGCCAAGCCCGTCAGCACACCCTGGCCCATTTCCAGATGCTTCACGATCACGGTTGTGACGCCGTCCTTGCCTAACCGCACAAAGGCATTGGCAAGCTCTGCCTTTCCCGTGGCGCAACCCGGACCAACCAACAGAGCAATCCCCGATGCACCTGTAATCCGAAGAAAGTTGCGCCGGTCCAGCAGTACCGGATCATGCCGCACAGAATCGATACCGGTCATGTTTTGAGCCGATCGCGTGCTGCATATATCGCCGCCCTTATACGCCCATAGGTACAGCAGCGGCATATATGCTGATCCATGGCCGCATCGATGTCATCGTCGCTGGGCGATGCATTGGCCGTCAGCAGGGCAACTGCCGCGACGATCTGGCCCGACTGGCAGTAACCGCATTGTGCAACCTCGCGCTTGATCCACTCGTCGCGAACGATCTCGACGATTGGGCCTTCTAGGCCTTCGATGGTCGTCACGATTTTACCGGAAGCATCGGCGATGCTGGTGATGCAGGAGGGCATGGCATTACCGTCAATCATCACGGCGCATGCGCCGCATATCCCGACGCCACATCCGAATTTGGAGCCTTTAAGTTTTAGATCATCGCGTAACACCCAAAGCAAAGGTGTTTCAGGGTCAGCTGCGACCGTTCTTCGACTCCCATTGACCGATAGTTCAGCCATAAACCTCACCCAGAGAGGACCAGCATCCTCTCAACGTTAATTGTAGCAGTTTATTTATATATTATAAATTGATCTGTGCAATAGCCTCCAAAGCATCGTCTGCTGATTTTCTGAAGCCGGAATTGGCAATTTTACAAACCGCATCGTGTTCGAACTACATTCCGGGATTGTTATAGCATATAAATTAATTTATGCCATCGGTATGATGCGGGAAAAGAAAGACACTGACCTGGGCCTGAAACTTGATCATCTGATGATTGCTGCGTGCGATTGGCAGGCCACACGGGCGGTTTATGAAAGACTTGGCTTTACGCTTTCGCCGCTGCGCCGCAATGCGCCGATGGGCGGTGCCGATGGGGACGACGGCGGCAGCCAGCTTATTATGCTCAAAGGGCGCGATAGCGACTATCTGAACTATCTCGAACTCTCGACCGTGGTTCCCGAAAAGGCATCGCCCTTGCTCAACCGCCTGCTTCTTGATCGGAACGGCCCGGCGATGTTGGTCAATTTCACGAACCGACTGGACGCTGTGCAACAGCATTGGACGGCATCAAACATCAAAAGCCACCGCTTCGACGCCAGCTTTCCGCAAAGCGGAACGCTGGGCGGCGGGCAATTTTCGATTTTGATCGCCGATCCGGACGATAGTCCGATCCAGATCGATGCCGTGTGGAGTTCCAATCGGGACAGTTACCGGGTTCCGGAATGGGAAAATCATGCCAATGGCGCGCTGGCCTGGACGGATGTTTATTGCCTGTGCCCGGATGAGAGCTTTTCGCAGACGGTCGCCTTTTTTCAGCAATCCCATAATGCTTTGCCGCATTGGACAGATAAGGGCCGGGCGACCTTCGATATGGGTCAGGTGTCCGTTCACCTTATGACAAATGGACAGATACCATTGGATTTCGTCCCCTTTGGCATCAAGGCCGAGAGCAAGCCGATCATTGCCGGTTTTGCCATTCAGGTGCAGTCGCTGGAGCGCGTCGAGGGCTTGCTGCAATCCAATGCGGTCGAATATAGGCGCGAACATGCGTCGATCGTCGTTGGCCCGGCGCAGGCCGATGGCAGCCTCATCCGCTTCGTCGAGAAGCCAAACGCATAGAATTTAAGGGGACAGTGCAATGTCAGGACGAACTCTATCGGGCGGACGATCCATTGAGGGTTACGCCATAGGCGTCCTGCATCTTGCCTCCACCTATCCCCTGCCCCCGGGCAATGCCCAACATGCGCAGACATTCCGGTTTCCGGTGGCCTATCAAACCGTGCCGATCAGCGACCCGTGGATGCTGATGAACGGCGACCCCGCCATTGCGCCACTGATGATTGAGGCCTGCGCTGCATTGATAAAGCGCGGCGTTCGGGTGATCGTCGGAGCCTGCGGCTCCTTCGCCTATTTCCAGCAGGAAGTCGCAGCAGCATCCGAAGTGCCCGTTTTTACCTCGGTTCTCGCACAAATCCCGTTTCTGTTGCAGGCACTGGGCCGGAAGAAACTAGGTGTCATCTGCGCCTCGGCCAGTTCGATAAACGAACGCATTTATGAGCAATGCCGCATCGATGACCCATCCCGCCTTGCCATCACACAGATGAAGGGCATGAGCGAATTCGACGCCATGCTGACCGGTGTTCAACCGATGGATGTGGCGACAATGGAAAAACAGGCCGTCGAGGTTGCCACAAAGCTGCAACGGGACACTCCCGACATCGGCGCGATCATGCTCCAGTGCAGCGACCTACCGCCCTATGGCCGCGCCATACAGGAGGCCACGGGGTTGCCGGTTTACGATGCGGTGACTCTGATCAACTGGGCAGCGATGGGAGCGGATTATCCGGGATATACGGGGATGATGCGGTATTGTTAAAAAAGTGAATGATGGCTTGCAACAAGTTTTCGGACGTTCGATCCAATCGAGACCTGACCTGAAAGCGGCCATTCGACACCGACTGAACCCAAGGAAATCATGATGCTGTTATTAAAATTGTGGCCACCAAATAACAGTTTACAATAGCAGACGGGTTATTGAAGATTGGGGCTGAACTGCTTCATTCGTTATAAGAGGCTTTAACATGCTCGCCCAAATACTGCTCGTTATCCTGATTGGCGTCTATTTTATCCGCACTACTTGGTTCCTGTTCGGCGTATTTAGCCCACTGACGCCGGTTGCAGGAATTGTGCTGACCATTTGCCTGTTGGCGTTCCACAAGCCACCGACCGCGACGGGGGCATGGTTCTATACCGTGATCGCAATGTGCGTGATCGGGGCCATTGCCAATTTCACATTGCTCTATTCGACGTCCCCGACTTATCAGAACCCGACCAATCAGGCATTCAGCTGGACAAGCATGATCAGCTTCGTGCTGCTCGCTGGCACATTGCTATGGCAGCAATTCGGATTGTCCTCGTAAACCGCCTAACGGCTTAAAAGTCTTTGAACGGCAGCTTTGCGAGTTTTCTATTTATAAGCTGCTTATCCGCACCTTCCAACAAAGTTGTCGTCAATTTGCATCTCGTCCTCACTCGTAATCCGCCTCCTCCCGCTTGTGCTTCAACAGCGCCATCAGGCGCTTGTCGCGCCAACGCTGGCCATCTGCGATTTCGGCGGTGGGGATGGTGCGTTCCATTTCTTCGGATACGGCCACCGGAAGCGCGTAATCCCAGTCGCTGGCATTGGCGAGATCGCTGATCATCCGGCGGTAGGTGCCGCCATAGCCATCGTCGCGCATATAGTCGCGGTAGCCGCCCGATGCGTTCAGATGGCCCGTCATGAACGGCCCGATAAAAGCCCAGCGGAGCGCCAGGCCGTTGGTCATCGCACGGTCCAGGTCTTCGGCGCTGCAATAGCCATTGCCGACCAGATAGAGCGACTCCGCGACGACTGCGGCTTGCAGGCGGTTGAGGAGAAAGGCCTTGATCTCTTTCTTGACCACGACGGGCGCCATGCCGATCCCCTCAAGCAGATCGCGGGTGCCCTGGATGGCTTGCGGATCGGTGCCTTCATGGCCCGAAATTTCGACCAATGGGATCAGATAGGGCGGGTTGAAAGGGTGCGCGACAAGGACGCGCTCGGTATGTTTGACCTCGCCGATGATCTGCGAGCTCATAAATTCGGAGCTGGAGGTGGCGAGTATCGTGCGCGGATCGGCGAGCGCATCCAGCTCGCCGAACACCCGAATTTTCAGCTCCAGGTTTTCGACGATGCTTTCCTGCACATGATCTGCGCCATCCAGCGTCTCTTCAACCGACTGGCAAATGCTGATGCGGGCGAGTAGTTGATCGGCGTTGTCGATCATCTCCGCCGCTGCCAGATCAGCCACGCTTTTGGCAATGAGATCGGTCGAGCGGGAAAGCGCCTCAGCATTGCTGTCATAAAGCCGGACAATACAACCGCCGCGCGCAAACGCGATCGCCCATGCCCGCCCGATATTGCCTACCCCCACGCAAGCTATAACGCGCTCAGCCATGCATTCACTCCTTCCAAGATATCGATGATTGGCCATTGACGCGGATTTTATTTATTGTCTATAAGTAAATTTATAAACGAGATGAAAACACTGTATTTCTGCGGCTTTCGAATTGCCATCACCGGATGAATCAGGGAGACCAATATGCGCAAATCTTCAAAAATCATTATCACCTGCGCGTCGACCGGATCTGTACATACGCCAACCATGTCACCCTATCTGCCGATCACGCCAGACCAGATTGCAGCTGACGCCCTTGAAGCGGTTGAGGCGGGTGCTTCGATTCTGCACCTGCATGCGCGCAACCCGGAAACCGGGCAGCCGACGCAAGATCCGGCGATCTTCAGCCAGTTCCTGCCCCGCATCAAGCAGCAGTCCAATGCCGTCATCAACATCACCACCGGCGGCGGCCTTGGCATGCCATTGGAGCAGCGCGTGGCCGCCGCCCATTATGCCAAGCCTGAGGTGTGTTCCCTTAACATGGGTTCGATGAACTTCGCGGCGTTTGAGCTGGCGAACAAGTACACAGAGTGGAAATACGATTGGGAAAAACCCTATCTCGAAAGCACCTATGCCGGGATTTACCCCAATACGTTCGAGATGATCGACCATATCCTCACCAATGTGGGTGATGCCTATGGAACCAAGTTTGAATTTGAATGTTACGAGGTCGGCCATCTTTACAACCTGGCCTATTTTGTGCGCAAAGGCCGCATCAAGCCGCCATTCCTGATCCAGTGCATCTTCGGAATCCATGGCGGCATCGGTGCGGACCCGGAAAACCTGATGCATATGCGGCATATTGCCGACAAGCTGTTTGGCGACGATTATCTGCTATCTGTACTTGCCGTCGGCAAGGATCAGATGAAGTTCCTGACCATGAGCGCGGCGATGGGTGGCAATGTTCGCGTGGGCCTTGAGGACAGCCTTTATATCGGCAAGGGCGAATTGTCGAAGGGGAGTGCAGAGCAGGTCCGCCGTATCCGCACGATCATCGAGGCATTAGGCCTGGAGGTTGCTAGCCCCGATGAGGCGCGGCAGATGCTCGACCTTAAGGGCGGCGATCAGGTCGGTTTTTAGATGGCGATGATCGAAACCTATCGCGGCGTCGCGCACCCTTGGCTCTGCGATGTCATGGGGCACCTTAACACGCGCAACTATGTGGCGATGTTCGATGATGCGAGCATGCATTTTCTGAGTGCGCTTGGCTATGATTTCGCCGAGGCGCGCGCAGGCAAGGTCGGCTGGGCCGATGTCCATGCAGAGATAAATCTGCTTGCCGAAGTGGATAAAGGTGCGCTGGTGATGATCCGCAGCGGGGTGGCGCAAATTGGTAATTCGTCGATTTCCACGGTGCATGAAATGACGGACCTTGGCGGCCAACATGTACATGCGCGCTATCAGCTGAAAACGGTTCACTTCGATCTTATTGCGCGCAAGTCGAAGGCAATTCCCAACGCTTATCGCGCGGCTGCGGAAAGGCTTTCAATCGCATGAGAGTTTTCGCCATCGGCATGGGAACGGAAACCAACAGCTTCTGCCCGCTGCCGACGACACGCGAGGATTATGTCAGCGACCTTTTCGAAGGCTTTGTCGCGGACAATCCCGGACCATTTACGGTCTGGAAGAACGCTGCCGCGGCGGCTGGCGTGGAATTTGCGCGTGGCTCGAACTTTTGGGCCTACCCTGCGGGGCCGACCAGTGCCGACACTTTGGCACAGCTGACCGAGCAGTTGTCGGCGGAAGTCAGGCAGGCAGGCGCGATCGATATTTTGCTCCTCAATCTCCACGGCGCGATGATGGCTTTGGGCGAAGATGATTGTGAAGGGGCGCTGCTGGAAACGTTGCGGGGTCGCCTGCCGAAAGAGGTCATCTTTGGCGTGTTGATCGACCCGCATGCGCATCTGACGGCGCGGATGGTTGCACATTGCGACGTCCTGATCGCCTATAAGGAATTTCCGCACGACGACATCGCTGATCGCGCCGATGAACTGTTTACGCTCTGCCTGAACAGCGCGATGGGCAAAATAAGGCCGATAATGGAAATGGCGTCAGCCGAAATCTTGTGTATGATCAACACCAAGATCAGCCCCGGTGCCGATCTGGTTGCAACGGCAAAGCGGATTGAAGAACGGCCCAATATTCTTTCCGCCTCCATCATTCAGGGTTTTGCCTGGGGCGATGGGCCGGACCTTGGGGCGAAGGCGCTGGTAGTGGCAGACAAGGATATCGCCGCCGCCCGGTCGGGATGCAACGACTTGGTCGCGCATTTTCAAGCCATACGCGAAGAGATTGCGGTCGGCTATGCTGCCTTGAGCGTTGACGATGCCATTACCGCGGCCGTCGAAGACAGCGGGACAGACCCTGTTATCCTGTGCGAACCGGCTGATAACATTACAGGCGGTGGTGCTGGCGATGCAACACACATATTGAAAGCGCTGGTGGCCCGCAAAGTGGCCTCGGCCTGCTTCGCGCCGATCTGGGATCCGATTGCCGTCGATATCGCCATCAAGGCCGGGGTTGGAGCGCGCCTGATGCTGCGCATGGGCGGCAAGAGCGGGCTGGCGGCAGGGCGACCCGTCGATGCAGAGGTTGAAATCATCGCGATCCGGAAAAACTATCGCCACACCGTCTCTGCACAGAAAGATTTTCCCGCGGGCGACACGGTGCATGTCCGCACCAATGATGGTCTGGACATCATATTGAGCGTGCTGCGTTTTCCGATTCTCGCGCCCAGCATCTTCACCGATTTCGGCATTGATCTCGCGGCAAAGAAGATTGTCTCAATCAAGGGCTTTCAAATGGCCCGAGTGCAATTCTCAAGCGTTTCATCGCACTATATCGAGGTGATGACCGATGGCGCGATGGGTGGCAATGTGTTCAACCTTCCCTACAAGCGCGCGCCGCGAAATCTGTGGCCGCTCAATCGTCAGGACATATAAAATGGATAAAGCGCGCAGCACATGGTTGGCAATCCATGGCTGGCTTGGGGCGGTTGCCGCCGCGTTCATGCTGCTGATCGGGCTTACCGGCTCGGCACTCGTCTTCATCGACGACATCATGGAGTGGCAGCTTGGCGATGCGATGGTTTCGACAAGCAAGGGCGCATGGGCGCAACCGGCAACACTGGAACAGGCCGCAATCGCCAGGGCAGGCTCTGGTTTTGTGCCGTTGCAAACCTATTATCCCGATACGATTATCAAGATGCCGGTTGCGATGGTTTACGGTCAGGGCGGGAAATATGCGGCATCGTCGGATCAGGAAATACTGGTCTTTGCCGATCCTGTAACCGCAAAGCCGACGGGTGTAATCGGACTCGACGATGTCTGGGCCGATACGCTGCTGCATTTCCATGTCCAGCTTTTGGCGGGTACATTCGGTAGCATCCTGATCTCGATCTGCGGCGTCATCCTGATGATTTCGGCGCTTTCCGGTATCTATCTCTGGTGGCCGAAAAATGGGGGTTTCAGACGAAAACTGTTCCAGCTTCGCCTTGCCGGAAATCTGCGGGCAAAGGCGTTGGTCCTGCACCATTTTGTCGGCATCTATTTTGCGGGGCTGATATTCATTCTGGGTTTTTCCGGGGCACAGCTATCGCAGCCGCATTGGTTTTCGTTTCTGGTCCCTTACGAACAGGCCAATCTGCCTGCGAGTGCAAAGGCAAACAGAGGCTGTGCCAATCGCCAGCCGGATGCCATGCAGACCGCCGCCGCCGCCGCGCAGCATCCCGGGCGAACATTGGCGCTGCACACGCCCGGCTCCGCTGCTGCTCCTGCATTGCTCCAATTGAAGGCGCCGGACGATGCCGATCAATTTTATGGCGACTTCTATATCTGGCTCGATTGCAAGGGCGTGCTCGCGACAAAGGATCATGGTGCCGCGAGCATCGCCGATGCGGTCAGCCTGGCGCAATACAGCCTGCATTCCGGTCGTACCTTTGGGATATTCGGCCCGGTGCTGATCTTCCTCTCCGGCCTGGTGCTGGCCCTGCTGTCGCTTTCGGGCCTCTATCTCTTCATCAAGCGCCGCTGGTCATCGGCTGCCAAGCGCAACGCTGAAGGACAAAGTTCATGATTGACACTCTTGAAGCCGTCAGAGCCATTCGTGGTCGACACCGGCAAGAACAGCAGCGTGGAAGGCATCAACCTGCTCGCCTGCCTCGGCATCGAAGGCGATGAGACGACTCGTCCGATCTGCCCATTATCGTCAATCCGGAAGAACCATAGCCTATCTTCACTGCCGCCCCCCACATAGCGTTGGCGGTTGTAGCAAACCGCTATATTTCAACAAAAAAACTTCTTTATAGTTCTATTCTAGGAACCGGCACCACTTCTTAAAGTTGTCCTTATACAAAGGAGAAGCCGATGCCCCTGCCCCATGATACTCTCGTCCTTGTCGCCGATGGTCGTAAAATGCTTTTGCTGCGCAACCACGGCGACAAAGTACATCTTGATCTTCGTATCGAAGAGCATGACGAACAAACCCTTCCCAAGGACAGCGATATAAAAAGCGATCTTGCAGGGCAATCGCCTGCTCCCGGCGGCACGGGTTTGCCTGGCGGCACTATGGGCGAAGTCGATTATCAGCAACAGGCGGAGGACCGATGGGCGGCCGATACCGCTAGCCTTATCAACAGGCGCGCGCTTCGCAACAAGCTGGAGCATCTTGCGGTTATAGCACCGGCAAAAACCATGGGTGCGCTCCGCAAGCATTGGCATAAGGAAGTCGAACGCCGCGTTGTAATGGAACTTACGAAGGAAATGACCGACAGACCGATACCCGACATCGAGGCAGCACTTGTCGGCAACGGTAGTCCACCAAGCGGCGGGAATTAGGGTCCAGATTCTAGAGCCTAATCCTCGACGTAATGGCCGCGCTTGACCAGTGTCGTTACTACCCCTGTAGCGATCATCATGACGCCGCCATAATAAGAAAACCAGATGGCAAGGCTTGTCCAACCCGCATCTGCCAATGGCCCCATGTGCGCAAAGATCAACAGATCCGACACGACGAAAGCCATTGCCCCCAGCCCGACACGATAGCGGGGGAAATTGCTGTTCCATGCACAAGCTGCCATCGCTGCCATAAACAGCATGTAACCTGCCGCTTGCAGGCCCATTACTTGGTCGGTTGGCAAATAGTAGGCAATGACCGGTGCCAAGGCCAGCACCGCAATTGCAAGCAGCTTTTGGCTAAAGGCCGGGTTGACCCTTCGGTGCCGCAAGAAGAGAAGGACAGCGACCATATGCCCTAGGGTAAAAGCGATCGCGCCCCAGACCATGTCAAATTCGAGCAGGCCATCGCCAATGGACCAAAAAACCATAATCACAGCCAGTAAAAAGAATTCGCCCGTGTGATGCCTGCGCAAAACATAGCCTGTTAGCAACGCAACACCTGCCATTTTCCATATGACCGTTACCAAAGTGGGCAAATCGAACTGCCAGCTCAAAGGATAGCTTAGCCCGAAAGCCAGGCTTGCCGCCAGCCAAGGGCGTTTATGTATCAAATCCTGTTGCATTTCCCTCCCCTTTGTCGAGACATCCGGCGAGCACAAGCGGAATTAGATCGACCATTCGCTCCGCCGTCAGTCCGGGCCCGCTGCGAACGCCGATGTCACCATGCAGCCAGGCAGCAATAGCGGCAGCATCGAAAGCATCGTTCCCTTGCGCAAGCAATCCGCAGATCAGTCCGGCCAGAATATCGCCCGATCCCGCAGTCGCCAACCAAGGCGAGGCATGGCGATTAAGCGCAAACCGGCTATCGGGAGCGGCAATAATGGTCGTCGGTCCCTTCAGCAAGACTATTGCTCTGCTTGTATCGGATGCTTGCCGAACAGCCGTTGCGCGATCGCCCAGATCAAAAGCTGGAAAAAGCCTGGCAAATTCGCCTTCATGCGGTGTCAGCACCACCTTATCGTGTAACATCGCAAAAAGACCGGCGGGATCATCGGCAAAGACGGTAAGCGCATCGGCGTCAAGGACCACAGGCAGTCCATGTTCGAGCAAATCCTTAACTCTATCGCGCGTAGGCTGACATATTCCTGCCCCCGGACCTATTGCTGCGGCGCGGAAGCGCTTATCGATTTCCGATAAGGCACCGTCACTTTCGCGGAGTAATATGGCAGTGACATGGGCGGAATGCTCTTTCAGAGCTTCCGTATCGCCGACGATGGTCACAAGCCCTGCCCCGACCGCCAGACACGCTTGCGCCGTCAGGCGCGAAGCCCCGGTACGCAATACGGGGCCGCTGACGATCAGCGCCGCTCCCCTTTCATATTTATGCGTATCGCGATGCGGCTCGATCAATAATGGACGTTCAATTACGGCATCGCTTGAAAGTCGGCATTGAAACGGCATGTTCGGCTCATGCCCTTTTGCCTGTCACACACCAAGCTTTTTTGCTAGCGGCACTGCGTTATGACGCATGAAGTACATATTATCGGCGGCGGTCTTGCGGGCAGCGAAGCGGCCTGGCAGTTGGGTAAGCGGGGTCTGCGTGTGCGTTTGTCCGAAATGCGCGGAGCGGGCGATATGACTCCCGCGCACCAGACCCATGGTCTTGCCGAACTGGTTTGCTCGAACAGTTTTCGTTCAGACGATGCCGATAACAACGCCGTTGGTCTGCTGCATCAGGAAATGCGAACGCTCGACTCGTTGGTGATGCGGGCTGCGGCCATGGCAAAGGTACCAGCGGGTTCCGCGCTGGCTGTGGACCGCGATATCTTCTCAGCAGAGGTTGCTCGCCTCCTTGGTGAATTACCCAATGTCCACATTGCTCGCGAACGCATAGACACTCTTCCGACCGAAGGCCTTGCCATAGTCGCAACCGGTCCGTTGACTGCGCAGGCCCTTGCGCAAAATCTGTTGACTGCAACGGGTCAGGATAGCCTCGCCTTTTTCGATGCGATCGCGCCGATCGTTTATCGTGACAGCATAGATATGGATATCGCCTGGTACGCTAGTCGATGGGACAAGGGCGATGGCAAGGATTACATCAACTGCCCGATGAATAGAGAGCAATATTCGGCCTTTCATAAAAGTCTGATTGAGGCGCCCAAGGCCGAGTTCAAGGAATGGGAAAAGGATACACCCTATTTCGAGGGATGCATGCCGATCGAGGTAATGGCGGAACGTGGGCTTGATACGCTGCGCTTCGGACCCATGAAGCCGGTTGGTCTCGACAATCCTAAAACCGGGCGTTGGCCACATGCGGTGGTGCAGTTGCGGCAGGATAACAAGCAGGGCTCGATCTGGAACATGGTCGGTTTTCAAACCAAGATGAAACATGCCGCACAGATCGAACTGTTTCGCACAATTCCGGGGCTGGAAAATGCGGAATTTGCACGGTTGGGCGGTCTTCACCGCAACACCTTCATTCGTTCGCCGATTTTGCTTGATCGACAGTTAAGGCTGAAATCCGCCCCGCATATTCGCTTTGCAGGTCAGATAACCGGCTGCGAAGGCTATGTTGAAAGCGCCGCTGTTGGCTTGATGGCAGGAATAATGGCGGCGTATGAACTGGCGGGCCGTAACTTCACACCGCCGCCGCCCACGACGGCATTCGGTGCGCTTTTAAGACATATCACCGGCGATGCGGAAGCGGATAGCTACCAACCCATGAATATTAACTTCGGTCTTTTTCCCCCGCCAGAAGGCAAAATTCATAAGAAGGAACGCAAGGCATTCCTGACCAATCGCGCTCGCCAGGACATGGCAAGCTGGATCACCGGTCAGGGACTTAACAGCGACATGCAGGCTTTGGCGGCTGTTTAGGCCGGGTAGACAGAAATTCAACACGCGTCAGCAGACTGTCGCGATTGCCATCGGCCCTGGCGAAACGATCGCCTGTTGCGGCAGCCCATTCTTCGAAGGAAAGCAGATTATTTCCATCTTTATCGAGTTTTTTGAAATCCTTGGTCCGGCTCGACATCATTTCAATTCTTGAAACCAGCTCGTCGCGATTGCGATCGTAACGGTTGAAGCGAACTTCTTCCCGGCTAAGTTTGGACGCCCTGGGCGGCTCTGGCGGCGGCGCCCCGAACTTTGGCGCGTCGACAGCCGCCATGGGCAACGCCTGCGGTGCGGACTCTTCCGGGGGCGGCAAGGGAATGATAATATCGGGCGCGGCCCAGCTTTGCCAGCCCCAATAGCCAAGCGATGATGCTATCAGGGCAATCCCCGCCCCGGCCAGAACTCTCTTCAAGGCTCAACTCTCCGGCACCACCCTGGTTGATGCACCGCATAGTGCGCAAAATCAAAATCCAGTCAAGGCATGCCAATAGAAACGGATCGCATTGCGACTTTTTTGACGGGTTCCGTCATTTTCAAGAAGAGCGGAAAGCCAAAGCAGATTGAGGGGCTTGAAAGACGATCGTTTTTGTCGTGCATCGTTTGTACAAATCCCTCCCATGCTGGCTTCCGCCCATAGTTTACCGATTGTCAACGCGGCTTCATATTGGCGCGGCGTTGCTTTGTTCCAAACGGCATAGCTTCCAAAAACCGCTTCGCTTCTCAAACGATAGAAACGATGCTTGTCCTCGGCTTCATCTTTATGTCCCGTACAAAGCGTTTCCCATGCATCGACAAGGTTCAGCATGTGCAGTGAAACGTTGAATTCGGATTGCAAGATTGCCAACCGAGCAAACATCGGCTCACCTCCTGGTCTATGTTGGGCATCCTTACTCAATTGATCCCGCCACCAAGCCATTCGCAACTGTTTGAGTACCGGCTCTTGCCCCTTGGTCGCCATGTCCATCATGCGTTTATCGAATTCCAAAAGCAGAGACCAAGCCGATCGCAATCCGACAGGAGCATAGGCCACTGCCAATCTTTGGGGCGGAGATAAAAGGGCCTCTGACGTCGACATCAGCTCTACAGACAGATTTTTGTCACATCGTGCAAGGACACGGGTTTTCTACAATTTTCTCAATGGGCAAAGCCGATAAGGATTAGCGCCGCCTTGCATCTCGGATCGAAGACAACGCATTTTTGCGGAAGCTATAACTTAGGTATAATGTCATCTTAAGGTTTTGCTAACCCTGTTTATTGAACCCCTACTTACACCTTGGCGAATAAGAGGCATGCTGAATCTTTGTGGGTTTGACAGGGGAATACCGCAATGGCCAAGAAGCCTGAAATCAATCGTGTGACCGGTGTTCTTTCACGTTTGTGCAAAGACCAAGCCGGCAATACGATCGCTATTTTAGCAGCGGCGGTGCTTCCCGCAATAGGCATTATCGGCGGTGGCGTCGATATGAGCCGTATCTTTTTGACGCGTACCTCCTTGCAGGCCGCCTGCGACGCAGGTGCCCTGATGGGACGGCGTGTCATGGGTAATGGCGGCTGGGACGCAAATAACAGCTTAGCTGAAACACGTGCCCTGCAGCTGTTCGACACCAACTTTGAAAACGGTGTATACGGCAGCAAGGATCTTGAGCGTGAATTTACTGAAAACGGTGGCAATGTAACAGGCACAGCTTCGGTAAATCTTCCCATGTCGCTGATGGCGGTATTTGGTATAGGAGAACAACCGATCAACGTCACTTGTTCTGCGGAAATGCGAATTCCGGCAAGTGACATCATGTTCGTTTTCGACACCACAGGTTCGATGAACTGCCCCGATGATGGTAGCACATGCAATGGTGGTGACAATGGCGGGATCGAGGCCAGCAACGCCAAGATTAAAGGGCTACGCACTGCTTCAAGCTGTTTTTACGAAGCATTGGCGAAACAGAATATTACCAACGTTTCCGCTGCGGCCTGTGGGGAAACGGAAGATCCGGGCGGTGCGACAAGCGATGTACGCTTGCGGTTTGGATTCGTTCCTTATTCGGTCAACGTCAATGTCGGAAAACTGCTGCCATTGAACTATATTGCAAACCAGTGGACCTATCAGTCGCGCGAAGCGACTTTCGAACCACGTACCGATCCCAATGCTTACGATCCAACCTATGGGTCGGAAGGGCCGATAACGGAGACAAACCGCAACACCACCACATCTGCGAACACCGGCTGGACCAATTTATCGAACAATCTGAACCATCCCAACGGCCAGCAATATTCGTATATCTATACGAGGGCCGGCCAAAACACGGCCTGCGTTTCGGGGATTCCATCGGTTGTAACCCCGTCGACGGGTAATTTGGTGTATGTAAGTCAGTCGCCTGCTAATTTGACCTATCCGACCAATACCGTCACGAAATATTATTCCCGGACAAATGGCACTTCGACCAGCGAATACCAATATGTTCAGACAACGCAGACGACCGGTGGCAGAAATCCAAGAACCACTTACCACTGCCAGCTTCAAAGGCGATTGACCAATCAGTCGTCGACGCAGATAAACTATTCGTCGACCACCAACGTGACATGGGTATATGCGCCACAATTCCTTCATTGGACCTACAAGCCGACAACCTTCAATGTCAGCGGCCTGAAAAACACCAATAACAACAATTGGAACAGCAACATCACGCTTCCGATCGGTGATAACGGCACAAACCGTTCGATCACCTGGAATGGCTGCATTGAAGAGCGCCAGACCTCGCGTATCAGTGACAGCGATCCGTCGAATGACTGGGATCCGATACCGGCTGCCGCATTGGATATGAATATCGAGCAGGTGCCTGATATAAGCAACCCTAGCACTTTGTGGGGGCCGATGTTAGGCAGCGCAATCTATACTCGAAATATACGAGAAAGCGACGGCGACTCGGTCCAGACCATCAATACTTTTCAAACGAGCAGCAACGCGACCAACATTTGGCACTCTTTTAGTAGCAATCAATATGACGCCAATTCAATTGGTGAGGCTTGTCCTACTCAAGCTCGATTGTATCAGGAAATGGACGCTAATGAATTTTCGAGTTATCTGACGAGCCTGGATACGGGGGGTAACACCTACCATGATATCGGCCTACTTTGGGGCGCGCGATTGATGGCACCCGAAGGCATATTCAGCAGCATTACCTCAGACAGCGATGCGTGGGTCGAGCGTCATATGATATTCATGACCGATGGCGATACGAGCGCAAGCAGCAGCAACTATTCCGCCCATGGCGTGCATTGGTGGGATCGGCGACAGAATAGCGGTACATCGGCACCAAACAATACTTGGATCGAAGCCAATATCGACGCTCGTACGCAAGCTATTTGCAAATGGGTTCGCAACGAAAACATCACTCTTTGGGTTGTTGCTTTCGGTCGTGGCGTTTCCGAAGATACCAAAACCAATCTTAGAAACTGTGCCACCCCGGGCCGGTATTTCGAAGCGACGGATACGACAGGCTTGATCAGCAAGTTCAAGACGATCGCCAATCAGATATCCGCACTTCGTCTGACGCAGTGAGAATGCCCATGATCTCGAAACCATCTCGTCTTTCGACCGATCAAAGCGGAGCTTCTGTCATGGAATTTGGCCTTATAGCGCCTGTTCTGATGATCATGATCCTGGGTACCTATGATATTGGGCATGAAATGTATGTCAAATCGGTACTTAACGGCGCTTTACAGGAAGTAGGTCGAAATTCCGCGCTTGAGGGTGCGTCCAATGCCGATCAGAGAGACGAAATCGATGATAAACTTCGCGAAACGATGCGCTATGTGTCTCCGAATGCAAATATCAGTATAACGCGGCGATATTACAAAACCTTTTCCAAGGCTGCAGCGGCACAAGCGGAGTCTGTCATCGAGGCTTCGGCTATTGCTAATGGACGATGCGACGCAGGCGAAAGCTTCATGGATGCCAATCATAATGGCATCTGGGATACAGATGGCGGAACGGATGGCCAGGGCGGTGCAAAAGACGTCGTCATTATTAAGGTCGAAGTCAGCTACCAGCGTTTGTTTCCCGCAGCCGAGTTCATAGGCTATGGCAATAATGTCATCCTTATCTCGGACTCGGTTATTGCCAACCAGCCCTATGGAAAGCAGCAGCAATTTGCGCCTCCCGTAGCTGTCAACTGTTGATTAGAGGCTTGATATGAAAAACTTTTTTGAAAAGCTGAAACAGGATAGCAGCGGCCTTGCGGTGGTCGAATTCGCTCTTTCGCTGCCCGTATTCATGGGTCTGACCGTAGGAGGCTTTGAAACTGCACATTACGCCTATGTGCATATGCGTCTAAATCAGTTGGCGATCGAAACCGCCGATGGCGCATCACGGATGGGCGAAGGCGAGATTTTAGCGGCCAAGAAAATTGACGAACGGCAGATCAATGACGTTTTTTCGGGAACGCTGCGGCAGGGGGAAAGTATTCTGTTGGAAGGACAGCAGCAATATACCGATCCGGGAACAGGCCAGATAACTTTGCAGGGCAACGCCCTGATAGTTTTATCAAGTTTTGAACCGGTTGCCAATTTCAATAAAAGCAATCCAAAATACAGAATACGTTGGCAACGATGCATCGGCACAGCGAGTTTTTTTCAACCTAAGTTTGGAAAAGTTTCGAATTCGATGTCTAAGGACGGCATCGGGCCTACCGGAAGACAGGCTGTACCGCCCGATGACGGAGCATTGATGTTTGTTGAAATCCAGTATTACTTCCGCCCGCTTATCTTAAACGGGTTTGCAAATTTGGGGGAAGCAAGCATTACCAAAACAGCATCGATGGTCGTACGCGATGTTCGAGATTATACTGGTGGCAATGAAGGTGTGTATCAAGTTGCTGGGGTTTCTCCTGCCAGCTGTAACTTTTAATTCAGAACTCGATATCTTGCAAAGGCACATCTTGAACTGTTGTGAGCGCTATCAATCACTTTAAAGTGTGGAACATGGTTTCAAGTTAATTGAAACGCTTTCTTATTGGAAGAATGTTCTAACCTTTATCACGATCTTATCTGCACTAATCAGCGCAGCCCGTTCCAAGTTGGCGGCATAGGGCATCGGGACGTCTTCGTTCGTGATACGCAGCACAGGTGCGTCGAGATCGTCAAAGCCTTCTTCCATGCAAATCGCCGCAATCTCGCTACCGATAGAGCAAGTAGGCCAGCCTTCCTCGGCAATGATCAAATGATGGGTTTTGGCTAGGCTCTTCAACACCGTTTCCTTGTCCAGAGGGCGGATTGTGCGCAGGTCGATAACTTCGGCCTCGATCCCCTCACCTGCCAGCTTTTCAGCGGCTTCGAGCGCGAAGCCCACGCCGATCGAATAGGAAACGATGGTTACATTGCGCCCTTCGCGCACGACACGCGCCTTGCCGATGGGCAGGACATAATCGTCGACCGCAGGCACCTCGAAACTGCGCCCGTACATCAGCTCGTTTTCCAGGAAGACCACGGGATCTTCGCAGCGGATCGCGGCTTTCAGCAAACCTTTGGCGTCCGCGGCATCATAGGGCGAAATCACGATCAGGCCTGGGACACTCGCATACCAGGGGGCATAATTCTGGCTATGCTGCGCGCCGACACGCGCTGCTGCCCCATTAGGGCCCCGAAAAACGATGGGGCAACGCATTTGTCCGCCCGACATATAATTGGTCTTGGCGGCCGAATTGATGATATGATCGATCGCCTGCATTGCGAAGTTGAAGGTCATGAACTCGATCACCGGGCGCAGGCCGCCCATGGCGGCACCGGTACCAATCCCGGCAAAGCCATATTCGGTGATCGGGGTATCGATAACGCGGCGCGCACCGAATTCCTCAAGCAGGCCCTGTGTTACCTTATAGGCGCCCTGATATTCAGCCACCTCTTCGCCCATTACAAAGATACGATCGTCGGCACGCATTTCCTCGGCCATCGCGTCGCGTAGGGCTTCGCGAACCGTGACGGTTGCCATAGCGGTTCCGGCGGGTCGATCGAGACTGGAGGTTTCGGGCTTGGGCGCCGGGACAATGGAAGCAGGGGGTGCGGCCGGGGTTGGCTCTGCCTGCATGTCGGGCGGCGTAGCCTCGGACGGGGGAGTTTGTGCGGCTGGTGCTTGACTTGCATCCTCGCCCTCTCCCGCTATCATCGCAATGACGGTACCCACCTTTACCCCATCGGTTCCTTCGGGGACCAGCAGTTGCGTCACCACGCCTTCGTCAACCGCCTCAAATTCCATCGTCGCCTTGTCAGTCTCGATCTCGGCTAGAATATCTCCCGAAGAGACGCTATCACCCTCTTTAA
>JBOFLS010000172.1:0-9994 GCA_051657985.1 Sphingorhabdus sp.
AAGGAGGCGAGTCGATGATTGGATATGTAACTCTGGGAACCAATGATTTGGCGCGGGCGGCGAAATTCTACGATGCGATCGGGGCAGAATTGGGTACGCCGCGGATGATGGATTTCGACGGCTTCATTGCTTGGGGCAAGCCTGATGGAGCGGCAGGCATCGGTTTGACCAAGCCTTATGATGGCAACGCCGCAACGGTCGGTAACGGGGTGATGGTCGCGTTGGACGCCAAGGACAAGGAGCAGGTGCACCGGCTATACGACATCGCGCTTGCCAATGGCGGCACCTGTGAAGGCCCTCCGGGACCACGCGGCGACAGCGAGGTTGGCGCGTTTTACGCAGGCTATTTCCGCGATCCGGATGGCAACAAGCTCAATGCTTTCGTAATGGGTCCGGCCGCGGTTTAGGTGAGACTTTAGTGTGACCTTTGGCCGAAAATGACGAATATGGAAGATGCCGTAAAGCGCCTGGAAACCCATCCTTTGCATCTGGGACTTGGTGCAACGGCAATTCCCCAGCCCGAATTCACCGGAGCGATGGACTGGTACAAGGCTTATGCCGAACGCAACGGCGCGGATGGGGCGGAGGGCCGGCTGGTCTCGATGCACCGTTTCACCGAAGCCTGGGACAGTTGGGAAATGCATCCCGCAGGCGAGGAGGTGGTGGTCTGCATTTCGGGGCAAATGACCTTGCATCAGGAATTTCCCGATGGCCGCAAACTGACGGTCATATTGAAGCCCGGCGAATATGCGATCAATCCACCCGGCGTCTGGCATACCGCCGATGTCGGAGAAGAGGCGGCAGCCGCGCTTTTCATTACGGCCGGATTGGGAACGCAGCACCGGCCTCGCGAAAGCTGAAACATGTCCCTATGTCATGCATAGTGGTATTCATGATACAGGTATCTGGAGAATGATAAAATGTTACATCGGCTACGGAACTTCGCCCGTAGCCAGTGGTTTGCCGGCTATAATCTGGACACTTTACGATCATGTTTAGAAAGCTGCTCATAGTCGAGGACGAGTTCCTGGTTGCACTCCATCTTCGGCAAATCGTTGAAAGCCTTGGCTTTGAAGTTGT
This sequence comes from Sphingorhabdus sp., assembly GCA_051657985.1. Classification (GTDB taxonomy): domain Bacteria; phylum Pseudomonadota; class Alphaproteobacteria; order Sphingomonadales; family Sphingomonadaceae; genus Sphingorhabdus_B. Next base: position 1,081 of record JBOFLS010000172.1, read on the forward strand.
CGGCATTGCCGCCGACGCCGACACCGCGCTTAAACTTGCAGGCAAGACGCCCGAAATTGCGCTGGTCGATGTGAACCTGCGCGATGGCGAAACCGGCCCCGAAATCGGGAAGCTGTTGGCAAGCGAATATGGCACGACCGTTCTGTTCATCACCGCCAATCCCACCGCTCTGGGTGAAGGAATTGCCGGGGTTGTTGGCGTTTTGTCAAAGCCGGTCGACAATGAATCGGTCGAAAGCACGCTTGACTTTCTGGTACGGCATCGGTCGGGCGAAAAAGGATCGCCACCACCTGCAATCCGGGTGTTTCACTAGCGCGCGTGGGGATTTGGGGTCTGGCTATCAGAAATCCTCCCCTCTGGGGGGAGGCCAGAGGACGGTGCGTGCGACACTTGGTTAAAGGTTCGATCTGGGTAGTCGCATTTCCACAACCAGACCTTCCGGTTTCCAGTGTCTTTGCAATTCGCCGGATAATTGTCCGGTAATACCGGCATCCGCCAGCTGACTGCCAAAACCCTGGTTTTCCGGAACGGCGACAATTTGCGGGCCACCCCGCTCGGTCCAGATTACCGATATGGAGTCGTCTTCGACGGTTATGGTGATATCGATCAATCCTTCAGGTACCGAAAGCGCGCCATATTTTACCGAATTGGTCGCAAGTTCGTGGAAAACCAACGCAAAGGGGGTTGCACTGCGATCCGTAACTTCGACATCACCGCCGTTCACGGAAAAAGGCCGGTGATTGCCATGGACATAAGGCTGCATCAACGCTTCCAACAACCCATGCAGGCTGTTGAAACTGCTTTCGGGCATCGACATCGGCCCATGCGGTCGCGCAAAGTTGTGCGCACGACCCAATGCCGAGATACGGCCGGCCAGCTGCTTTGCATAACGGGCGACGCTGGGTTCGGAAGGTGCCGAAAGACCTATCAGTCCGCCGATTACCGCAAAGATGTTCTTGATCCGGTGGCTCAGTTCCTGACTTAGCAATTTGGTCTGTTCGGCGTTACGCTTCGCCTCGTGAATATCGGTGCAGGTGCCGATCCAGCGTACGATTTTGCCTTTCGCATTGTAAACCGGCAGCGCGCGCCCCAACGTCCAGCGATATTCGCCGCTATGATGGCGCAAACGATATTCGATCTCATAAGGGTCGCCTGTTTCCAGACTATGCCGCCAGCGCTCCCAGGCGCGCGACTGATCGTCAGGATGAAACATGCCGTTCCATTCCTCTCCATCGGTCGAACCATAGGGCACGCCCGTAAACTCATACCAGCGTGCATTGTAATAATCGTGATAGCCGTCAGGCAATGTCGACCATACCATTTGCGGCATCGCATCGGTCAGGACGCGAAGCTTTGCTTCGCTCGACTCCAGCGCGGCTTCGGCCTGAAGCTGACTGTCAACTTCAGTGTTGGTACCGATCCAGCGCAGCACCTTGCCCTCGTCGCTTTTGACGGGAACAATGCGTGTCAGAAACCGGCGGAAAACCCCATCGGCCCCGCGCAAGGGGAAGATCATCTCAAAGGGTGCGGCATGTTCAATCGAACGTTGCCATTCGGCCATCACTTTCGGCAGATCGTCAGGATGGTGAACGCTTGTCCAACCCCAGCCTTCCATCGCCTGTGGCGTAGAACCGCAATAGTCGTGCCAACGCCGATTGTACCAGAATATATGCCCGTCGGCGCGCGCGATCCAGCAGAGATTGGGTATATTTTCTGCAAGCAGTCGAAAGTCGTTGGGATCCGGATAATGGTCGGATTGGCTTTCATCGAGCAGCGGAGCATTAACGGAAACGCGCCAGTAATCGGCAGAAGACCGATTAATCTGTATATCGCGTTTGTGCAGCATGCACTTTTTATCTCTCTAGAAATGGATTGTCCGACCAAGCAAAACCTGTGGCCAAGGTAATTGTTCCGAAAAGCCGCTATCTCTGGCAAAACTTCCCTACCTGGCCTAAGGGCGGCACCATGCATTTTCTCGATCAAGCCAAAATCTATATACGTTCGGGTGCTGGAGGCCCGGGCGCGGTCAGCTTTCGCCGCGAGAAATATGTCGAATATGGTGGCCCCGACGGCGGCAATGGCGGGCGCGGGGGTGACATAGTCTTCGAAGCGGTGGCGGGTCTCAATACGCTGATCGATTTTCGCTATACCCAGCATTTCAAGGCGCAGCGCGGCATCCCCGGCGCAGGCCGCGACCGCTATGGCGCGGCTGGGGAAGATCTTGTGATCAAGGTCCCACTGGGCACGCAGATATTGGCAGACGACGACGATCGCAGCGTGCTTGCCGACCTTACGCAAGTCGGCCAGCGCGTCACCTTTCTGAAAGGCGGGATGGGGGGGCGCGGCAATGCGAGCTACAAAACCTCGACCAATCGCGCTCCGCGCCAGCATCAGCCAGGCGAACTAGGCGAGGAAATGTGGGTCTGGCTGCGCCTTAAACTGCTTGCCGATGCCGGGCTGGTGGGAATGCCCAATGCCGGCAAATCGACCTTCATCAATCAGGTGACCAATACCAAGGCAAAGGTCGGGGCCTATGCCTTCACCACCACCCGCCCGCAACTGGGGGTCGTTAGCCATAAGGGGCGTGAATTCGTGCTTGCCGACATTCCCGGCCTGATCGCGGGAGCAGCGGAAGGTGCCGGGATCGGTGACCGTTTTCTGGGGCATATCGAACGCTGCCGCATCCTGATTCATCTGATCGATGCGACCGTCGACGATCCGGTCGAGGCCTGGCACACCGTCTGCGAAGAGCTTGCAGCTTATGGTGCAGGGCTTGAAGAAAAGCCGCAGATCGTTGCGCTCAACAAGGGCGATCTGCTCGATGCCGAACTGATGGCGGATATCGCCGCGCAGCTTGAAAAAGCGGGGGCGTTGGATGTGATCCCCATTTCGGGCGCGACCGGCGATGGTGTCGATACGATACTCGACCGGGTGATCGAAGCGCTGCCGGAAAAAAGCAGCGTCGAAACCTCGCGTGGCGATGATGGGGAAGGTCGATGGTCGCCTATTTAAATCCTGCAATCTGTACGTTACTGGTGGTCAAGGTCGGCTCGTCGCTGCTGGTCGAAAGCGGCGGTGCGGTGCGCCGCAACTGGTTGGAAACCCTGGTTGTAGACATTGCGGCAAGGCAGAAGGCGGGGCAGAAGATCGTCGTTGTAAGCTCGGGCGCAATCGCGCTTGGTGCGCGGCGGTTAGGATTGGAAAAGGGCGGTCGTGCAAGCCTTGCCGATGCCCAGGCGTCGGCGTCGGTCGGGCAAATTCTGCTGTCCGGACTATGGGCGGAGCTGCTGGCCGAGCAGGGACTGACGGCGGCGCAGATGCTGGTGACGCTCGACGATCTTGAGGATCGCCGCCGCTATCTGAATATCACCGCGACGCTTGATCGCCTGCTGGGTGCAGGGGCGGTGCCGGTTATTAATGAAAACGATAGTGTCGCGACCGAAGAAATCCGTTTCGGCGATAACGACCGGCTGGCCGCACGTGTGGCGCAGGCGGCGGGGGCGAGCGGCGTAATATTGCTGTCCGATGTCGATGGGCTTTACGACCGCGATCCGAAGGATCCGGTGGCGCAACTGGTGCCTCAGGTAACAAGCGTCGATGGGCGCATCCGCATCATGGTGGCGGGCGGTTCCTCGTCGGGCATGGGGTCGGGCGGGATGGCTTCGAAACTCGATGCCGCTGACATTGCGACACGCGCTGGGATCGGCCTGGCGATCGCTTCGGGTTTGAGGGATCATCCTTTGTCGGCGCTGGAGACGGATGCTCCCTCAACCTGGTTTGCACCGCGTGAAGGTGGAGGCGCGCGCAAGAGTTGGATCGGCGGGCGTTTGTCGGTGAAGGGCCGGGTTATTGTCGATGCGGGGGCCGCCAAGGCCTTGCGCAAGGGTGCCAGTCTGCTGCCCGCTGGTGCGATGAGCGTAGAAGGCGATTTCAGGCGCGGTGATGTTATCGACGTCGTAACTGCCGAGGGCGAGACACTGGCACGGGGGCTTTCAGAATATAATGCCGCCGATGCAACGCTAATCTGCGGCAAGCAGTCTGGCGAGCTGGAAGGCATATTGGGTGCAGTGCCCCGTCAAGTGTTGATGCACCGCGATCAGATGGTCTTGTTATGATCGAGCAATGTTTGGGTCGATACCTTTCTAAACCCCTCGTCTTTAGAGGAGGGGTTTGGGGTGGTGGCGAGCTTGGAACAAGCTCAATCGGGCGTCGAGCCCGAACGAGCTTCACCACCCCCACCTCTCCTCTAAAGAGGAGGGGCTTATGAAAATCGTGGCGCTCACTGGCGCCACCGGCTTTGTTGGTCAGGCGACGCTCAATCGGTTGCTCGAGGCAGGCTGGCAAGTGCGTGCGCTGGCGCGCAGCGATCAGCCTAGGCGCATGGGTATAGAATGGGTGAAAGGTGCGCTTGATCAACCCCAAAGCCTGGTTTCACTGTGCGATGGCGCCGATGCTGTCCTGCACGTCGCAGGCGTCGTGAACGCACCCGATGCAGCGGGGTTTGAAGCGGGGAACGTTATGGGCACCGCCAATATGCTCGCTGCCGCAAAGGAATCGGGGATCAGGCGCTTCGTTCATATTTCCTCACTATCTGCGCGTAAACCGCAGCTTTCCGCCTATGGCGCAAGCAAGGCAAAGGCCGAGAAGCTTGTCGCCACCAGCCTGCTCGACTGGACGATCATCCGCCCGCCCGGCGTCTATGGGCCGGGGGACCGAGAGGTGTTCGAGATGTTCCGGATGGCCGCGAAGGGTTTCTGCCTGCTGCCCCCACGGGGAAAGGGTTCGTGGATCTACGTCGACGATCTGGCCCGCTTGCTGGTTACGCTGCTGCCTGCGCACGAAGATGCGACAGCGCGAACCTTTGAGGCTGATGACGGCGAACCCGGCGGCTGGAGCCATGAAGGTTTCGCACGCGCGATCGGTTGGGCCCTGGGCAGGCGAATCACGACTTTATCGGCACCGCGCCCTTTACTCTATGCTGCCGCCTGGGGCGACCGGCTAATCCGGGGCAGGCAGGCAAAGCTTACCCCTGATCGCGCTGGCTATATGGGCCATCCCGATTGGGTGATCGACCGCAACGCCGCCCCTCCTGTGGCATTGTGGCAGCCGAAAATCGCTACGCGTGAGGGACTGAAAGCCACTGCGCGCTGGTATAAGGCTGAAGGCTGGCTATAAATTGCCCTTTTGCCGCCGCAATCGGCTGGCAATGTCCCCATCAATCAAGGAAGCAAATAATGACCGATCGCAGCGAAATGTTTGAAAAGCTGAAAGACCTGATTGCACCTTTTAACAAGAAAGGCGTCGAACTAAGCGAGGCGACGACCTTTGCTGGCGATCTGGAATGGGATAGCCTGACGGTAATGGATTTCGTCGCCGAGGTTGAGGATACATTCGATATCGTCATCACCATGAACATGCAGGCCGAGATCGAGAATGTGGGCCAACTGGTCGATGCGGTGAAGAAGCTGACCGATTGATTTTAGCACCGTAGCCCTGAGCCTGTCGAAGGGCGATTGCCTGCCAGGCGTGCTTCGACAGGCTCAGCACTACGGTTTTGGACTGGAAAATATGACCGACCTTTTCTCCAAATTCGATCCCCTGATCCAGCAGCGCGAAACGCTGCTGTCGACCGGCGTGACCGATCCATTCAGCCTAGTGATGGAAAAAGTGCTCTCGCCTACTATCGCGATCTGCAACGGGCGGGAGACGATCCTGCTCGGCACCTACAACTATATGGGCATGACCTTCGACGATGATGTCATCACTGCGGGCAAGCAGGCCTTTGACGATTTTGGCGCGGGCACCACCGGCAGTCGCGTGCTCAATGGCACCTTCTTCCACCACCGGGATGTCGAAGCCGCCCTGCGCGAATTTTACGGCATGAACCATGCGATGGTCTTTTCGACCGGCTATCAGGCGAACCTCGGCATCATCAGCACGATTGCGGGCAGGGGCGATTATATCATCCTCGATATCGACAGCCATGCCTCAATCTATGATGGCTGCGCGATGGGCAATGCCGAAATCGTGCCCTTTCGCCATAATGACATCGAGGCCCTGGAAAAACGGCTGAAGCGGCTGCCGCCCGAGGCCGGGAAGCTGGTGGTGCTCGAAGGCGTCTATTCGATGCTGGGCGATGTCGCGCCGCTGAAGGAGATGATCCGCGTCGCAAAAGAAAATGGCGCGATGGTGCTCGTCGACGAAGCGCACAGCATGGGCTTTATCGGCGAACATGGCCGCGGCGTTGCCGAAGAACAGGGCTGCATCGACGATGTCGATTTCATCATCGGCACATTTTCGAAGTCGGTTGGTACCGTCGGCGGCTTCTGCGTGTCCAATCACCCCAAGTTCGAAATCATGCGGCTCGTCTGCCGTCCCTATGTCTTCACCGCCGCGCTGCCGCCAAGCGTAATGGCATCGAGCGCAACCTCGATCCGCAAGCTGATGCACAATGGCAACAAGCGCGCGCATTTGTGGGAAAATTCGAAGACGCTGCACAAGGGGCTGCGTGATCTGGGCTTTCAACTGGGTACCGAAACCCCGCAAAGCGCGATCATCGCCGTGATCATGCCCGATCTGGAGAAGGGCGCGATGATGTGGGAGGCACTTTTGAGCGAAGGCCTTTACGTCAATCTCGCCCGTCCGCCTGCGACGCCTGCCGGGATGACCTTGCTGCGCTGCTCGCTTTGTGCGGAACATACGAGCGAGCAGGTGCAGGATATACTGGATCGGTTTGAGCGGGCGGGGAAGGCTGTTGGAATCATCTGAACGCAATTGGGGATGCTTGCTCGCATTGACTGCTGCTGTGCTATCTATTTTGCTGCTAGGCTCTTATGTATTTGGGCTCGCTACGCCTAATAGCTTTAACTTTCCTCGACCATTTCATGCAAAGGATTGGAAAAGCGCGGATCCTTGGACCAGTGATACACGGTGTGATATGGTCACTGATTTGCGTTATCGCATCGGTTTGAATGGAAAAACACGCAAACAAGTTGCTGATTTACTAGGTCCTTCAGGTAACAAGGGGGCTAGCAGCCATTCAAGCTATTATCTTTTGTGCCCCAGTTTTTTGGATATCTACATTCTCGAACTGGAATGGCAAAACGATACAGTTCGGTTCACTAACGTTCGAGATACCTAAATTTTTTAGAGTCAACGCACTGCCCCCTTTACCAGCAACCTCGGCACTAGGGTCAAGGCCGCCACCAAGGGCCATCGCCGCTGCCAGGGCTTGATCTCGATTTTCGTTCCGGCATGCCGGTTGATTTTCCACGCCAGATAATCGATTCCGCCCGCATAGGTGAACGCCGCTTTGGTAAGACGCGCAACCGTCAGCAGCTTGCCCCGCCGCCTGAGGCCGGGCCAGCGGGCGCGTTCGGCGGCGATGCGGCCTTCGGGGTCGGCGACCAGATGCACCTTGCCATCCTCACCCAGCCGGTTGGCGATTGGTGTATGAAGGAGGGCGGCCTTACCGAACGCGAGGTAGCGCTCAGGATCGAATTCGACCACCGAAGCGGGTCGGTCGCTGCGTTCGGCGCGTAGCTCTGCACCATAGGTCAGCGAAAAGCCCAGCTCCCAAAGGGCGAGCACGTCATCATCATGCCCCATATGAGCCAGCGCACCGTTCAAAAGTGTTGGGGCGGCCCCTGAAATCGAAAGCGCGGCCATCTTGCGCGCCGCATCGTCCGCCACCCAGACAAGCCGCGCGGGCTGGGCGAAGCGCGCCCAGACCGATACGGCGGATGCAGTGGCGCGGTTCAGATCGTGAAAATCCTTCTCGCTTAAAACCGCGACCTTGGCCGACAGGCCTTCGTGCCGGACGGGAAAGACATTGGGCGGCAGCCGATGGTTCCATTTGGCAAGCCATTTGCGATCATAGGCTGCATCGTAATCGGATACGATTAGATAGAAATCGAGCATCTGGTCTTCGAGCTGTTCGGTACGAAGGCAGGAACCGTAGAACAAGACTGCGCGCGGGGCCTTGGGATATTGCGCTGCGATATGTGCGGCAAAGGCCTGCACTGCGGGAAGTGCAGGTATTGCCAGTTCGTCGGTAATCAGGTGCTGGAGCGAATGCATCGCCGATGCTTAGCGAATTTGCATGGCAATGCTAAGCGGCGAGTTTGAGGAAGGGCACTGGCGGGGTCGATCGTAATACGATCGGTCGATCACTGTCGGCTTCAAATACCTCGCCATCAAGGATCACGTTGCTGCGTCCGCCGTCGATCCGGATTATATCGCCGTTGCTGATGTGGACGCCTTCCATTCGGTCCTTGCCCAAACGGCCAAAAAGAGAAGCAAGGATCATGCGCAACAGTACCCAAGGCTTGTGATCGACAACCATCATCTTCAGCCGCCCGCTGCCTTCACTCCGTACCCGGCCGCCCAACAGGAGCTTCTCGAGAGTTGTCACGATCAATACCGAAAAACGCCCCTTCAATTCGCCGTCGCGAATCAGGGAGATTCGGATCGTTTCCGACCGACGCGGCAGGAAATCAGCCTTCAATTCGAAAAGCACCGAAAAAATGGCGGCAATTGCGGCAAGAAAATGGCTTAATCCGTTCGGCAGGCCCATTGGATAGATTTTGTGTCGGCAGTAGAGAATCGTCTCCGCCAGATAGGCCCCGCCCAGAAACATTCCGATCACCGGTCGCGCATTGTCCACGCCTTCGGAAAGCGCAATCAATTCGCGTGCGACGACATGAGGAGCGATATCGCCGCGAGCAAGTTCCAATATTTCGCCCAGCGCCTGTAAAGGATCGCCACCGGCACCCAGATCGAGCGCGATCAAATTGGTCTTGCCGTTGGGCAGTACCGCGACGGGCGGCGGCATGCCATCGAAATGGCCGCCATGATACAGTTCGGTCAGGGCCGCCTGCACGGTGCCGTCGCCTCCGTTAACAACTAGGACCTT
>JBOFLS010000173.1:0-17804 GCA_051657985.1 Sphingorhabdus sp.
CAACAACATAGCGCGCACTGCGGCATGAGCCATTTTCATAGTTATTCTCTCCGATGATCATTATATGCCGTGTAAGGCAGGTTGGGAGTAGGTGGGGTGATCGATCCCCGAATGGTTGATTTTATGTGCTTGATCCTGAAATCATACACGTAAGAAAATTTTAAACCGCAGTTCGATCACCTGCAAGCGGCTTACAGCAAACAATGTTACATTGTTTATGAAGTGCGGCAAATATACCACAAAAACGCTTCAAGCGGCTGCTAAACCAGCCATTGATAGAAGCTTTGTACGGTTTATAGGTGGAAAGTCGTATTGGGAGGAAGAATGCAGACGCGTGTTACAGCTTTCGATGTCGCACAGCGTGCCGGGGTTACCCAACCAACAGTTTCGCGTGCGTTAAGCGGTAGCCCCAAGGTTAGCGATGATACAAGGGCTAGAGTGGTAAAAGCCGCTAAAGAACTAGGTTATGTCATCAACCAAAACGCAACACGGCTTCGTCGCGGCGAGACGCGGACTTTGGCGGTCGTCCTGATCGGTCGGGCTGGAGAAAGTCCGGCGGAGACCAATCCCTTCTATTTTTCCCTGCTAGGCAGTGTGGCCGCAGCTGCAGCGGCACAGGAATATAATCTCATCGTTTCTTTCCAAGATAGCAAGGCCAATTTTTTCGGTCAGTATGACGATGCCAGGCAAGCCGATGGCATGATCGTTATCGGTACTACGCAAAATCCGGAGGCCTGGGCTTATTTTCGCGGGCTTGATCATGCCGACAAGGCTTGGGTTTGCTGGGGCGCACCCGATGACGACCTTCGCTGGGTGCGCAGCGAGAATGAGGATGGCGGAAGGATAGCGGCGCGCTATCTGTTGCAATGTGGGCGAACGCAGCCGGTTTTCATAGGTGCGCGAAAGTCGCAACAACGACAATTCGGGGAACGCTATAACGGCTTTGCCGAAGAATTGAAAAAGGTTGGGATCGGCGTTTCGACAATTGATGTCGATGAAAATCTCTCGCGCGAAGAACAGGGTATTGAAGCGGTCGAAACCTTGCTGAAATCCGGACAATCATTCGATGCCGTATTCGCTGCTTGCGATCTGACCGCGCTTGGTGCTTTACGCGCGTTTTCCGATGCTCGTATCAGGGTGCCCACCGAGGTTTCGGTTATCGGATTCGATGGTATCCGTTCCGGTCACTACTCCTCGCCGCCATTGACCACAATCGAACCGGATTTTCAACTGGCCGGGCAGTTGCTGGTGCAAAATGTGTTGAACAGGATAGCTGGCGAACCGCTTACCGAACGGCGGGTGCCCGTATATCTTCTAAAACGTGGAACTTAGGATTACAGATTTAATCCCAACACTTCAGACATGATGTAACGCCCGGGCCTTTGCGCTTGTAACCAGCAGGCGGCTTTTATTGCACCGCGCGCGAAGATCATGCGACTCTCGGCGCGGTGGGAAAAAGTAATGCTTTCCTCATTTCCGGCAAAAACCACATTATGATCGCCCGCCACCGTTCCGCCGCGCAAGGATGCAAAGCCGATCGCGCCTTCCCTGCGCGCGCCGGTGATGCCATCGCGACCGCGTTCGCTTGATGCTGCCAGATCGATATGGCGGCCATCGGCTGCGGCTTGGCCCAGAAGTAACGCAGTCCCCGATGGTGCATCGACTTTCATCCGGTGATGCATCTCGACGATCTCGATATCCCAATCAGGACCGAGCCTTGAAGCCGCCTCTTTCACAAGCGCTGCCAGCATCGTGACGCCAAGCGAGGTGTTGCCGGTTTGTAATATCGGAATATCTTGCGCCGCATCGTCGATCAGCCAGTGATGGCGCTCCTCAAGGCCCGTAGTGCCGATAAGGATCGGTTTACGTGCCGCGACACAAGTTTCCAGATTGGCCTCAAGCGCATGGGGGGAGGAAAAATCCACGAGCACGTCTGATGCGTCAACCAGAGCCGCAATATCATCCCCCTTATCTATACCGCCGGCATGGTCTTGACCGGCTTCATCGATCGCCTCAAGCAGGGCCTGCCCCATCCGCCCCTTGCTACCGATGATACCGATTTTCGTCATGCTTGCCTGCCCTCGAATTTGCTGCTTCATGGGCGAGATGAGAGATATTCGCAACATCGTAATCCTGACAGGCGCCGGCGTCAGTGCCGAAAGCGGGATCGATACCTTTCGTTCGGCAGGGGGGCTGTGGGAACAGCACAAGGTGGAGGATGTCGCCACCCCGGAAGGCTTTGAACGCAATCCCGATTTGGTGCTCCGCTTCTATGATATGCGCCGTGCCGCGATTCAGACCAAAAAACCTAATGCAGCGCATTTCGCTTTGGCCAAGCTTGACCGCAAATGGCGGGGTGATGGGCGCAATCTTTTGATCGTAACCCAGAATGTCGACGATCTGCACGAACGGGCGGGGGCGGAAAGGCTGCTCCACATGCATGGCGAACATCTAAAGGCGCTTTGCCAGGCTTGCGAAGCGCGTAGTCCCTGGACAGAGCCGATGATCGATCGCCCGCCATGCCCGGTATGCGGTGCAAAGGTTCTGCGGCCCGACGTCGTCTGGTTCGGCGAAATGCCTTACCACATGCCGGAAATCTATGCCGCAATCCGCACGGCCGACCTGTTCGTCAGTATTGGCACATCGGGCGCGGTCTATCCTGCCGCAGGCTTTGTGCGCGATGCGCGCGGACAGGGGGTAAAGACGCTGGAGCTGAATCTGGAACCATCACAGGGAACCTTGTGGTTCGACGAAGCGCGACATGGCCCGGCAACCGAGATTGTGCCCGATTGGGTTGAGGAGGTTTTGGAAGCAATTTAATGTCACCCGAAGCACCGAAGAACCAAAGACGTTTATTTGCGGCATCTTTGGTTCTTCGGTGCTTCGGGTGACATTAAATCGAACTACTACAACTCCTGCACTCCGCATCTTTTGGCAAAGTCACTGTCCGCATAGCTGGTTTCAGGCCATCAAAAATATGCAGTTTGCCCCGCTGTTCATCGCCAAACCCGGTAAGCGCCCGAATAGCCTCCATAGCGGCGAAACTTCCCATCAGGCCGCACATTGCACCCAGCACGCCTTGCGTGGCGCAATCGTCGCAGTCATCGGGATCGTGAGCATCGCCGACGAAGCAGCGATAGCAGGGCGCGTCGGCCTCCCATCCGGTGAAGGTACCGATCTGACCGTGAAACTGACCGATAGCGGCACTGACCAGCGGCACATGTACGGCAAGACACAGGTCATTGACGATCAGCCGGGTTGCGAAAGTGTCGCTACCGTCAATGACGACATCCACATTATTTAGCAGGCCGGTCGAAGTTGAGGCTGTAATGCGTTCTTTAACAGCGTTAAACTTCACATCCGGGTTCAATTTTGTAGCGGCAGCCTGTGCCGCCTCTACCTTGGGCCGGCCGATTTGCGCTTCATCATATAGCACTTGACGCTGCAAATTGGATAGCGACACGACATCGTCATCGACCACGCTGATCGTGCCAACGCCGGCTGCCGCAAGATACTGGATCGCAGGACATCCGATCCCGCCTGCTCCGATCAGCAGAACATGGCTTTCCAGCAACTTTGCTTGGCCCGGTCCGCCTATATCGCGCAGGACGATATGGCGGGCATAGCGATCGAGTTGATGGTCGTTTAGGGTCATACCCCCGTCGAGCCAAAGCCGCCTTTGCCGCGCACTGTATCCTCAAGCTTATCGACTTCCCGGATCTCGGCTTGCGGGGCAGCGGCTACCACCAATTGCGCGATCCGGTCGCCGCGTTCGAAGCTGACTTCCTCATCACCCAGATTGGCAAGGATCACCTTCACTTCACCGCGATAGTCACAGTCGATAGTACCCGGTGTGTTGAGGCAGGTGATGCCATGCTTCAGCGCCAGTCCAGAGCGCGGGCGCACCTGAACCTCATAACCGTTCGGGATCGCAAAGGCAAAACCGGTCGGTACCGCAAAGCGTTTGCCCGGCTTCAGCGTTATCGCCTCGGCGGCACAGATATCCATGCCCGCCGCCCCGGCGCTTGCATAGGCAGGCAAAGGAAGCCCGGCGCCATTGTTCAAGCGCTTGATCTTGATTTCAACCTTGTCCGACGGCATCGGCGACTTTCTCCATCAATTTGCGGGCGATGACGTCTTTGGGTGCATCCGTCCAGCTTTCAACGCCATCCTGACTGACAATATGCACGGCATTGCTGCTACCGCCCATAACATCGCCCGAAACATCATTGGCAACGATCCAATCGCAACCTTTTTTCGCAAGCTTGGCCTGCGCATGTTCGATCACTTTTTCGGTTTCTGCGGCAAAGCCGATTAGAAGGGTAGGACGACTGGTATGGTGCGCCAGCGTTGCCAATATATCCGGGTTTTCAGCCAAGGCGAGCGGCGGGACCGTCTGGCTGCTTTTCTTGATCTTTTGTTCGGGAACCTCTGCTGCGCGCCAGTCGGCAACGGCGGCAACCATTATCGCGACATCGGCGGGCAGAGCCTTTTCGACCTCGGATAACATATCCCGTGCGCTTTCGACATCGATGCGGATCACGCCCGGCGGAGTGGTCAGGTGCACCGGCCCTGCAACCAGCGTTACTTCCGCGCCCAGTTCGGCCGCCGCCTGCGCAATCGCAAAACCCTGCCGCCCCGATGAGCGATTGGCGATGTAGCGCACCGGATCGATCGGCTCGTGCGTTGGGCCCGCCGTTACCAAGACATGTTTGCCATAGAGCGGACGGTGCCCGTCTTCGGTGAAATCGGGTTGCGCCAAAAGCGGTTGCGCGGCTTTGGTCCCCGGTGCCCGCCCACTGGTCAGTGCGGGATTAAAGGGATGATCGAGCATGGCGCAGATTCTGGCGGCGACATCGGGCGGTTCAGGCAGACGACCGGGGCCATATTCGCCGCACGCCATGCTTCCCTCATCGGGATCCATAATGGTAACTCCATCGGCACGGAGTTGCTGCAGATTGCGCTGGGTGGCGGGATGGTTCCACATGCGCACATTCATTGCTGGAACCGCCAAAACCGGTTTATCGGTTGCAAGAAGAATCGTGGTTGCCAGATCGTCGGAAATACCCGCTGCCATCTTTGCCAGGATATTCGCGGTGGCCGGACAGATGACGATCAGGTCCGCCTGCCGCGAAAGCTGGATATGCCCGATCTCGCTTTCCTCTTTCAGATCGAACATGTCGCCATAGACATGATCTTCGGTCATCACGCCCAACGACAGCGGCGTTACGAATTCAGATGCGCTTTTCGTCATCACTGCGCGTACCAATAAGCCCTGTCGTTTCAGCAGGCGCACCAGCTCAAGCGATTTGTAAGCGGCAATGCCGCCAGCGACGATCAGAAGGATGCGTTTTTCAATCACGAGGTCAATAATCCGTCAGCAGCATATCTAACGCTGTCATGATGGTATAATGCTCCTGTCTTAATGAACCTTTCTTCGCGCCTAGTCTTTCGACCGGCATTGCGAAGATCAATTGCGTGGACATGATATGGAGATCACCTGAAATTTCAAAAACAGGGTTTAACCTAGATGCGCTAACCAGCCCTGTTGTTGGCAAAAGCGGCACAACCACCCTAGTTTCAAATTCATCGAGAAAATCAGACTGGCAATCGAGAAGATATCCCTTGCCGCGGCTTCCGGCATAATAATCAAAGCGTGCCATTAGAATTGACGATACTCGTCATACGGCATGCCATTTTCGCGGATCCATTTATTCCAATTTTCAATCGCCGCGCGGTTTTCCCGCTTCCATTCCTCACCAAGCGCCTTGCGCACTTCTTTGGCCAGGCCCGCTTCGCAAGCTTGCGATACATTGATGCCTAAACGCTTGGCATCTTCGACCATATCGGCGGGTAAGCTGATATTAGTTGCTTTTTTTGGAGCAGCGGAACGGAATGGCTTATTCATGCGCAAAGATTATGCGCATGTTGCTTGTATGTCAACCAAAGGCCCACATGCCGACTGCGCCGGCTGCTGCCGCAAAAATAGCCACCCCGGCATACCGCCACAAGGCACCTCCGGCGCTCTGTTCCCAGAAGAGTTCCACCTTGGCGAGCGGGGGGGGGAGCGGGGCTCCGCCTTTTTTGGGGAGCAGTTCGTCGACGCGTCTGATCAGGTCGGGGATCAGCGCCAATGTTTGCGCCTGATCGCGCAGACCGTTTGCGATTGCCGCTTCCGGTCCCAGTTCGCTCCGGATCCATTCGCGCACAAAGGGAGCGGCCACATCCCACATGTTGATGCCGGGGTTCAGACTGGTTGCAACACCTTCGACCATCACCATCGTTTTCTGAAGCAGCAGCAGATGCGGCTGGGTTTGCATGTCGAAATCGCGGGTGATGGCAAACAAGCTGTCGAGCATTTGTCCTACCGAAAGCTCGCTTACTGGTTTGCCCCGTGTCGGCTCACCCACGGCTCGAAGGGCTGTGGCAAACTCGTCGACATTATGATGGGCAGGCACATATTGCGCATCGAAATGGATTTCGGCGACGCGACGGTAATTGCCAGTGGTCAGGCCATAAAGGATTTCCGCGAGCCAAAGCCGGGCCTGCCGGTCGATCCGCCCCATGATCCCGAAATCGATCGCCGCGATCGACCCGTCGGCGCGCACGAACAAATTGCCTTGGTGCATATCGGCATGAAAGAAACCTTCGGAGATCGCTTGGCGCAAAAAGGTCAGCACAAGGCGTTCGGCCAGTTTTTGGGTGTCATGACCCGCCGCCTTCAATGTATCGATCTTCGAAATCTTGATCCCGTCGATCCATTCGAGCGTCATGATCCGGCCGGATGTACGATCCCAGTCAATGGCTGGAATATAATAGCCATCGACTGCAGCCATCGCCTCTTTCAGTTCGGACGCAGAGGCCGCCTCGCGTCGCAGATCGAGTTCGCGTAAAGTCCATCGTTTCAGATTGGCTATAACAAGTTGCGGGCGCAGTCGCGTCGCTTCGCCGCCCAAAGCTTCCAGATGCGCCGCTGCCCATTCATAAGTTTCGATGTCGCGCGCAAATTGTTCGCGGATACCCGGACGCAAAACCTTGACCGCGACATCGCGACCGTCGGTCGTTCGCGCTCGGTGAACCTGGGCGATAGAGGCTGCCCCTACGGGTTCGGGATCGATATATTCGAACAATTCGGCGGCAGGCTTGTTAAGGCCATTGTCGATCTCTTCGTAAATCCGCTCGAATTTTTCGGGAGGAAGCGAGTCCTGCAACGTCAGTAGATTTTCTACGGCTTCCTCGCCAACCAGATCGGGTCTTGTCGCCAATGTCTGACCCAATTTGATCGCGGCCGGGCCGATCTCGCGAAAGGCACCGGCATAGTCGGGCTCTTTTGGCTGGATCGTCCCCACCCGCGCGATCCGGCAGAGCCGCTTCACTTGGGATGGTGTATTGCGATCCTTCTCGATCCCGCGCAGCGCGCCATGGCGTGCCAGGATACGGCCCCATTTGAGCAGGCGGAAGATATGCGTGGTAGCGGTGGTCATTGCCTGCGGTTTATGCCTTCCAGCCGCTGTGAATCGCGACCAGGCCGCCCAGGATTGGCTCGACTTTGGCTTGAACAAACCCGGCCTCTTCGATCATCGCCTTAAACCGCGGCATCGGCGGGAAACGGCGGATCGATTCGGCAAGATAGCGATAGCTGTCTTCGTCTCCTGCAATCACCTTGCCCATTCGAGGCAGCAGATGATGGGAATAAAGGTCATAGGCTTTGGAAAGCCCGGGCCATTCGACTGTCGAAAATTCGAGGCAAAAGAACCGCCCTCCAAAGCGCAGCACCCGGTGCGCTTCGCGAAGGGCAGCGGGAATATCGGTGACGTTCCTGATCCCGAAAGCAATCGTATAGGCATCGAAATGCCTGTCAGGAAAACTTAGCGTCTCGGCATTTTGTTCGCTCCAGACAAGGGTATCGAACCCGCGTTGAACGGCGCGCTCCATCCCGACTTCGAGCATGTCGGGATTGATATCGGCCACCGTCACATGGGCACCGGCCTTTGCCATCCTGAAAGCGATGTCGCCCGTACCCCCCGCCATGTCGAGGATATCCTCGTCCGGGCGGGGCTTCACACGGCGGACGAATTGATCCTTCCACAAGCGGTGCATACCTCCCGACATAGCGTCGTTCATGATGTCATATTTGCTCGCAACGCTGGAAAAAACACCGCGCACGCGGCGGGTCTTCTCATCGGGGCTGACCTGTTCATAGCCAAAGGACACGGTATCGTTCATGTTTCAAGCCTCTAGCCAAGTGTCAACGCCCCGGCTAGCGGTTTCGCTATGCCAGAGCTACCCGAAGTTGAAACTACCGTTGCCGGATTACGTGCCGTACTCGATGGCGAAATCATCGCGCGTGCCGAACCGCGCCGCGCTGATCTGCGCTGGCCCATCCCGGTCGACCTGCGTCAGCGTTTGACGGGATCGCGTGTGATAGAGCTTGGGCGGCGCGCGAAATACGGGCTGATCTATACCGATCGCGACGACACGCTGATCTTCCATCTCGGCATGTCGGGCCGCTGGCGGGTCGATCCTGTGGAAATCGAGAAGCATGACCATTTTATCTTGGAGACCCAGGCGGGCAGGGTGGTTGCGCTTAATGACCACCGCCGCTTTGGCTCTCTCGATATCGTCCGCCGCGATGAACTTCCAAATTTTCGCCATTTCTTGGCTATGGGCCCCGAGCCCTTATCTGATGCTTTCGATGCCACAGCGTTGGCGGCGGCATTGAAGGGACGCAGCGCGCCGATTAAGGCAATGCTGCTCAACCAATCGATTGTTGCGGGGCTTGGGAACATCTATGTCTGCGAAGCGCTGCATATGGCCCGGATCGCGCCCGAGACGCCTGCATCGAAAATCAGCAGGCCACGATTGGAAAAACTGGTTGAAGCCATCAAGCAAGTACTTGCAGCCGCGATCAAGGCCGGTGGATCGACGCTGCGCGACTTTGCCGCACCCGATGGGGAGCTTGGCTATTTTGCCAAGGACTGGCTGGTCTATGGCCGTGAGGGCGAGCCTTGCCATTGCGGTGCATCGGTTTTGCGCCGGGTCGATAGCGGCCGGTCGACCTTCTATTGTGCCAAATGCCAGCGTTAGCACGGGATTTCGCGGTTGACGAATCTGCAAAGCCTGTCTAAGGGCGGCGCTTCACCGGGTAGGGCCTTGACTTGCTCGCCCGTAACTATCTGATTTTTCGAGGACTGAAATGGCAAATACGCCGCAAGCACGTAAGCGTATCCGTCGCAACACGCGTCGCAATGAAATCAACGGCAATCGTATCGGTCGCATTCGCACTTTTGTTAAAAAGGTCGAGGCTGCCCTTGCTGCCGGCGATAAGACGGCTGCTGCGGAAGCGTTGAAGGCAGCGCAGCCCGAATTGGCGCGGGGCGTTGCCAAGGGCGTGCTGCACAAAAATATGGCTTCGCGCAAATTCGGTCGTTTGACCAAACGAGTCGCTGCGCTCGGTTGATTCGGAGTTTCCCCGACAACTTTACATGTTGTTGCAAAGATAAATTTCAAAGATGGCTCGTCGAATATCGGCGGGCCTTTTTTGTTCTTTTATGGCGCAACGCAGCAAAGCCAGCTTAATCCGCGATTCGGATGTTGTTAACATCACGTTCAGTAAATAAAACTAAATATATCAATTGTTTAAAAAAATTTTCACGCATTTTCAGCGATTGATGCGAGTCAACAAACTTATTTGAACTTTTTTTGACACCCTAATCTTGATCAACGCGTTGGGGCATGCTTACACAGGTTTCTTCGCAGCGGACGGCATCAGCCGGACCTGTTTCAAAACAGTGTATTTAAATGGGGGCTCCCGGCTTAAGCAACCGGGGGAATTAGCGGTTCGCGCCCAGCGAACGCCGATATTGTACGTCCAAAAGGATGGCAGATCGATTTGGGGTGAAAGGGTGGCCAAGTGACGTTAAAAGTCGTGCCGTCGGAGCAGGAAAGCACATCGAGCTCCGCATTTGAATCAGATTGGCAAAATGTTGCCTCGCGCCTGCGCCGCGATCTAGGCGCACAAATCTATGGACAATGGATTCGTTCGATTGTCGTTGGCGATTTTTGCGAGCTTACCGGTACGCTGGAATTACTGACCTCATCAGACTTTTCGGCAAGCTGGGTTTCGGATCATTATGCTGATCGTATCCGTCTCGCCTGGTCCAGCATCAATCCGGCCGTCCGCCAGTTAAAAGTGCGTTCGCGTCCTGGCGCAGCGCGTATCGAGATACTGAAGTCTGAGGCAAACACCGAACGCCCGGCTATTGCCGCGGTAGTCGAGGCGATGCCTACGCGAAGCCAGCTCGATCCGCGGATGACTTTTGCGAATTTCGTTAAGGGGCAGACCAATGCCTTGGCTTTAAGCGCGGCGGAACGCGTCGCGGCTGCCGATCGACCGCTGTTCAATCCGCTTTATCTGCAGGCGGCAACGGGACAGGGCAAGACACACCTGATGCATGCGATCGGCCACGGTTATTTGCAAATCAATCCGGCGGCGCAAGTTCTCTATATGTCGGCGGAAAAGTTCATGATGGAGTTCGTCTCCGCCATGCGCCGCAAAGAAGTGATGGAATTCAAGGCCCGCTTGCGCGCGGTCGATGTCCTTTTGATCGACGACATCCAGTTCATCATCGGCAAGGTTTCGACGCAAGAGGAATTTCTGCACACCGTCGATGCGATCATCGGTGCTGGCAAACGTCTGGTGGTTGCCGCCGACCGTGCACCACAAGCCCTGGACGGGGTCGATCAGCGTATCCTTTCTCGCCTGTCGATGGGACTGGTTGCCGATATTCAGCCGGCCGATCTGGAACTGCGTCGGCATATCCTGAACCAACGCCTGGCGGCAATGCCCGATACCCAGGTTGGGGAAGATGTGATCGAATTCCTTGCACGCACCATCAGTCGCAACGTCCGTGAACTCGAAGGCGGCCTGAACAAGCTGATCGCCTATTCGCAACTGACCGGAAAACCGATCACCCGTACGCTGGCCGAGGAACAGCTGAAAGATATTCTCAGCGCGTGCCGCCGTCGTATCACCATCGACGAAATTCAGCGCGCGGTGTGCGAATATTACCGCATCGACCGTAGTGAAATGTCATCGAAGCGCCGCGCGCGTGCCGTAGTGCGTCCACGTCAGGTTGCAATGTATCTCGCAAAAGTGATGACACCGCGAAGCTATCCTGAAATTGGGCGTAAGTTTGGCGGCCGCGACCATTCGACGGTGATCCATGCGGTTCGCTTGGTTGAGGATTTGCGGCGGATGGACAATGATATGGATAATGATGTCCGTGCCTTGCTTCGGCAATTGGAGGCTTAACAAGCCTTTATTTGCCGGGGCAGTCAGACTATCTCGAACCCGATAAGGATTCGGGAGGCCGTATATGGCAAAGTTTTGCATTCAATGCGGTGCCACACTTAATGAAGGTGCGCGTTTCTGCGGTGAATGCGGCGCGGTTGTTCCTGTTTCTGGTGCGGTCGAGGAAATGACCGATGTTTCAACGCCTGCTTTGGTGACGCCCGAACCGTCACCGGCTCCTCCCTATACGCAACCCACAATGGCGCCCGTATCACCGCCATCGTCCTATGAGCCACAATCTTATGGCGTCGAAACTATGGTCGAGCCCGATCCGAAAACCGACAGGAAAAGACCGAACTGGTTGTTGATCGGCGGAGGTGCGGGTATCCTGTTGCTGCTTTTAGCCTATTATCTCATTTTCCTGCGCGACGATGCTTCGCCCAGTCTGGAGGATCGGGTAAAACCCGAAGCGAAGCAAACCGAAGCCGTTGCTGCAAAGCAATATTTCGCCATGACCGAAGCCAATATCCGCGACAGGGCAACGGCACAAGGAACGAGCATCGTCGGCAAGGTTGCACGCGGGGGCGGCATTGCAGGCAAAATCATCCTAGGCGAGGATGGCACCAGTGACTGGCTTGAACTTGCCGATGGCAAAGGCTTTGTCGCAATGGTCAACCTGTCGGAGACGCAGCCGCCCGAACTGGTCAAGATGCTGGGCGATAAAAGCTGGACGACCGACAGAGCAATCGAAATCTGGTCGCAACCCGATCTTACATCGGAATTGGTCGACCGAGTAAGCGCTGGTACGACGCTCAACCTGTTTGGCATCACCGCCAATGATTTTATCGAGATCAAGCTGAAAAGGGGCGGGGTCGGCTATATAGCTGATGGTGCACGTATTGCGGCGCTGGCCGACGGTAAACCGATCGCAATTGCTTTCAATCCGGCCAGTTGTAGCTTCGGGCCGGAAATTGACGCATTGTTCACGAAACTCGGCGATCGTGTCCGTACGCAATATAAGGAAATCGAAAATCGGGATTATCCGAGTGAAGAGGCACGCGAAAAGGCATTGGGCGCGATGGAAGGCAAGAGCACTTTCGAAAAGTTGCAGCGCAATTATCAGGGCCTGACTGTCACCGGCATCGCCCAGCATTATGAATCGCAGTCGATATATTTCGCCGATCCACCGGCAAAGGTCATCGAAGTGTTCCGTGCCCAAGGGCATCGTATCGGGCGTGACGGGCAGTTCCCTTCAACCGATCTCTATGCGGGAATCGGAGCTACGCAGGCGCAAGGTGCGCGTTTTGGCAAGGCTGATCTGTCCTGCGGGGTATAAGCACGTCACCCCGGCGAAGGCCGGAGCTGCCGGCATTAAGCTTATGGCCGATATATTTTTAATATTACCGTAGCCCTGATCCAGTCGAAGGGCGCTTTCCAGTCAAGTAGCCTTCGACAGGCTCAGGGTTATAGTACTGCCTCAATGCAAGGGAAACACTTGCACAGAGTAAACCGGCAGCGCCCCCGGCCTTCGCCAGAGGTGACGGTTCTGTTTATTGTTTACGCTTGTCTTCCGGGGCGACCGAAATCCGTACCGTCTCCCCGCTATTACCGGGGAAACCTGTGAACATTGCCGTTACCAGATTGGGTACCAGATAGGGCAGACGGTTCGAGCGCGATTTGGCCTCGGCCTTGCCTTCGAACAGGCGTTCTCCGGTACTCGTTCGTTCGATCTTCATATCGATACCGCTAGTGTAGACGGTATAGCTGCGCACATCATAGCCACGTCCGAAACCGCTGCCGAACAGAAAAGGATCGTGCCAGCCGTAAATGTAACGTGCGCCGCGCGGTGTGCGGACGATATAGGGGCGGTGGAAGCCGCGCCCGAAACCATAGCGGCCATAACCCCAAAACGGATCGTAGAACGGATCGTCATAAACGACCGTTCGCTCTTTCCCTTCATCGACACCATAATCCAGCTTGACCGTCAGATCGACAGGTGCACCGGGGGCTGCAGGCGTATAGCCCACCCTAGCCATTTCAGCCGAGACAAGCGATGCATATTGCCCAAATTCGATCCCGCCTTCATTGGCTGGATCAGCCGCCTTGACGGTAAAGGTCTGTCCTTGCGGTACAGGCAATTGCTGAAAGCGCGATACATCGGCCCGGAAAGGCGTAGCGCAGGCCCCAAGTGTCAGAAGTGCAACAGGCGCGAACAATTTGGCGGCTTTGCCAATGCGGATCATATCCATTTCTCCATCGCACCCCATTATAGATGCTACATAGGCGAGCGGTAACAAAAATCGGCTGAACTGTGATTGAATGGACAATATCGATGTCAGAAAGCGTCAACGTAGCAAACCGAGCGCCTGATAAGCTGTATCTAACGTTGGTTTACCAAGCGTGATTGCCTTATCTGCGCCTGCCTGCAACAGAGCATCGATCGCATCGCCATCATTCTTCAAAGCAAGAAAACGATCCCGAATCGGGCGCAATGTTTCAACCAATAATTCAGCTAAGGCCGGCTTGAAAGCGCCGAAACCTTGGCCGGCGAATTGCGCAAGCACGGCATCGACCGGTGTATCGGCAAGAGCTGCATAAATCCCTACCAGATTTTGCGCCTCGGCTCGTCCTTCCAAGGCCATGATTTCGGAAGGGAGCGGCTCGGCGTCCGTCTTTGCCTTGCGGATTTTTTGCGCAATGGTGTCAGCGTCGTCGGCCAAGTTGATCCGGCTCATGTCACTGGGATCGGATTTGCTCATCTTGGCCGTACCGTCGCGAAGGCTCATGATCCGAGCTGCAGCTTTCGGAATGATCGGTTGGGGCAAGGTAAAAGTCTCACCAAAACGTTCGTTGAAGCTTTGGGCAATGTCGCGCGCCAACTCCAAATGCTGTTTCTGATCGTCGCCTACGGGCACATGCGTTGCCTGGTAGAGCAGCACATCGGCTGCCTGAAGCACGGGATAGGTAAACAGCGCAATCGAGGCGCCCTCACGGTTTTTTCCGGCCTTGTCCTTCCACTGCGTCATACGATTGAGCCAGCCCATACGCGCAGTACCATTCAGCAGCCATTGGAGTTCGGCATGCAATGGAACACGAGCCTGGTTGAACAGGATTGCCCGGTCGGTATTGATCCCACAGGCAACAAGCGCCGCGGCCATCTCACGCGTTCCTGCCGACAGTTCCGAAGGCACATGCGGTAGTGACAGAGCATGCAGATCAGCGAGAAAATACAATTTTTCCCCCGGATCGTCCTGCATCTTCACCCAGTTTTTGATAGCCCCCAAATAATTGCCGAGGTGGAGGTTGCCGGTGGGTTGAATGCCGGAGACGACGCGCATATTATCAGGAACTCGCTTCAACGGTGGATACGGACTCGGGGGTTGCCTTACGGCGGCGCAGCAGTTGACTAATTTCGTTTTTATCGACTGCACCAACCAGCCAGCCGACCGCACCATAAACAGCCATGCCGCCGAAAACCAGTGCAGACAGTGACCATATGCGGTCCAACACGCCGCCTGAGAAGCGATCGGCCAGCATTTCCATCAGCCACCATAGCAACGCTGACATAGTAGCCGTCGCAATCAGTTGCCGCGCGATACGCCCTCCCAGTTGTGCAGTAAAATGGAACCAGCCACGTCTGTGCAAAACGATGTATAGCAAAACGCAGTTCAGCGTAGCAGATAGGGCCGTTGCCCCTGCAAGCCCCACAATGCCGTAGCCCAAACCTTGAATGGCAATTCCAGTCCAAAGGAAATTATCTACGCCGATAAATGCAATGTTCAATCCGATGTTGAAAATGAGCGCTATAAGCGCGGTATAAACGGGCGTGCGCGTATCGGATCGCGCGAAAAAGCCGGGATTCAAGATTTTCACGATCACATAGGCGGGAAGGCCTGCGACCAGCGCCATGGTGATATTGGCCATTATGATGCCGTCTTCAGGTTTGAACTTACCGCCGACGAAAAAGGCGTTGACGAAGGCCGGGGCGCAAATCGCGAGCGCAGCGGCGGCAGGGAGGGTAAGCAGGGTCGCCATTTCGAAGGCATTGCTTTGCAACCGTTGCACTTCTTTGCTGTTATTTGACTGGATATGCCGCGACAGCATCGGCAGAATAGCGGTGCCCAGCGCGATACCGACGATACCCAGCGGCATCTGGTTCAGCCGGTCCGCCATTTTAAGAAGAGTAAGCGAGCCCTGAGGCAATGATGTTGCAAAAAAGGTATCGACGAATTGACTGATCTGATAGATGCCGGCCCCGAAAGTCGCAGGTAGAATTACCCAGCCAAGCTGTTTAACTTCAGGTGTCAGCTTTGGCAGTCTTATATTCAGCTTCAGCCCGGCGCGCCGCACCGACCACCATAAATAGATTAACTGGACAAGACCGGACAGCGATACGGCTGCACTTAAAATATAGACAACACGGGTATCGTCACCCGAACTGCCCCGCCAGTAATAACCGCCGATAATACCGCCTATCAGTGTTATGTTGAACAGAATCGGCGCGATCGCCCCCGGCGCGAAACGCGATCGGGCATTCAGCAGACCTGTAAGCATCGCTACCAGACTGATGAAAAACAGATAGGGAAAGGTTATCCGGCTTAACAGAACCGATAGCTCGAATTTGCCCGGGACATTTTGATATTCTGACGCCAGACCGTAAACGATTCCTGGCATTGCCAACATGGCAAGACCTGCAAAGACAAGAAGAACCCATAGGAAAACCGAAAGCACATCATCGGCAAATCTCGCCGCTTCGGCTTCGCCGTCCTCGCCCGCAAGCTTGCGTGAATACATAGGGACAAAGGCAACGGAAAAGGCGCCTTCGGCAAACAGGCGGCGGAAAGTGTTGGGCAGGGTGAAAGCCAGCTGATAGGCATCCGCCGCAAGCCCCGCCCCCAATACTCGCGCAAGGATCATATCGCGCGCGAAGCCAAAAATGCGGCTTATAATAGTAAAGCCGGCAATGGTCGAGGTGTGCCGAAGCAAGCTCATTGCCGGGCCGTCCTGAAAATCCGTTCAGGCTTCGCCGGCGGGCTGAGCCTCGGCGGTTGCCTGCGCCTGCGCGAGCTGTTGCATATACAGACCGTTGAAGTCGATCGGCTCAAGCACCAGGGGCGGGTAGCCTGCATCGCGGGTCGCATCTGAAACGACGCGACGGGCAAAGGGAAATATCAAACGCGGAGCTTCACCAAAAAGGAACTGGTGCGCATGCGCTTCCTCGACGTTGCGAAGGCCGAACAGCGTGGCGTATTCCAGCTCGACATTGAAATGGACACCCTGATCGCTTTCGGCTTTCACGCCAAGCTTGAGAATGACCTCATGAACCTCGTCGGTAACCGATTGGACTTCGATATTGACCTGTACGTCGATCTGCGGCTGGCCTTCCCAGCTATAGCTGGCGGGTGCATTCGGATTTTCGACCGAAAGGTCTTTGACATACTGACTGAGCATACCGACTGCAGGGGCGGTATCCTCGCCATTGGGTTTCAGCGTATCAGATATGATATTACCTGTTTCTTCGGCCATTTAGTGCACTTTCCCTGTATTTCGATAGCCCGCTTTCGGGCTGGATGTTGGCTGCGCGCCTAGCAGTGGGCAGGATAAAGGGCAATGGCTTAGTATGCGCAAGGCAGGCCTTGATCGGGAATTAAAAAGAATTGCGCAAAGCCATTTGAATCCCATTAATGTAATTCCTATGTTGACTCCGGCTAGGCTGGCTTTCAAGCCGTTCAAAGTTGATTAACCCTGCTTTTGGTTTTTGCAGGTAGGGTTTGACCGTTCGATATGGTAAGGCGCTGGAATATGGATACCGTTCAAATCATCCTGCTGGCTATGGTCGCTGCTTTTTTGGGCCTGCGGCTCTATTCGGTTCTTGGCAAACGTACGGGTCATGAACAGGAACCGGTCGCGCGTTCCGCTGTCGAAGAGCGGAAGTCCGGAATCGTGGTGCCTCCCATTGGCCAAACCGAAAAACCAGCCGCCGCAGCCGTTCTTAACAGCCCTTTGTTCGACAATGCCGCGCATAGTGGATTGCGTTCGATAGCGAATGCCGATCGCACTTTCGACGCGGGTTTGTTTCTGGAAGGCGCCAAATCCGCCTATGGCCTAATTCTCGAGGCTTATTGGAAGGGTGAAAAAGACCAATTGCGCTTCCTTTGCGACGACGATGTATATGAAAGCTTTGCCGAAGCGATCGATGCCCGGGCCGAGCGCGGGGAAATTTTGGTGAACAGGTTAGTGCGGATTGAGGAAGCGCGGATCGTCGACGCAAGCTATGATCATCCGATGGCGCGGATAACGGTCCGTTTCGACGCCGATATCGCTGCGCTTGTGAAGGATTCGGATGGTAATATCATTGGCGGATCATTGACCGATGCCGTTGAAAGCCACGATGTCTGGACGTTCTTCCGCGATATCAAGTCGGGCGATCGTAACTGGAAACTTGACGAAACCGACGAGGTCTGATTCAGCCAAGGGCATGCTACGCCCCGCCATCGCCCTTGCGCTTTCC
>JBOFLS010000174.1:0-3800 GCA_051657985.1 Sphingorhabdus sp.
TTTTCTGCGCATTTTATAGACTTTCTCTCTCAGGATCGATCGCACCGACGATTGAAACCGCCTTGTGAACCGATCACGCGCCCCCACCCATGCGGTATCGGCAAGCAGAGTGAGGGAAAGTGAACAGAATGTCAGGTTGAGATGGCCGGTGTCGAACACGCGACGAAATGCGCAAAGCCAATATCGAAGAGATAAGGGCGGTCGAGATTCAATGAAAACGTAATTTACCGTGATAAGTTCGCCATTTCCGCCTTCGCAGGAATGACGAAGCTTGTTTTTCCGTGCCCCTATTTCTTTGATCTAGCCTTTATGCCGCCTCTTTCTTTCGCGAAGCCTTTTTGCGCTCATGCGGGTCCAACAACGCTTTACGAATACGGATATTCTTCGGCGTCACTTCGACCATTTCGTCATCGTCGATATAGGCAATGGCCTGTTCCAGCGTCATGATCTTCGGCGGGGTCAGGCGGATGGCGTCGTCCTTGCCGGTTGAGCGGAAGTTGGTCAGCTGTTTCGACTTCATCGGGTTGACTTCAAGGTCTTCGGGCTTGGCGTTTTCGCCGATGATCATGCCTTCATACAGCGCCTCTCCGGGCGAGACGAACAGGATTCCGCGCTCTTCCAGGGGACCAAGGGCATAGGCCACCGCCTCGCCATTGCCGTTCGAGATCAGCACGCCGTTCTTGCGGCCTTCGATGGGCCCGCGATAGGGGCCGTATTTTTCGAACAGGCGGTTCATGATCCCCGTGCCGCGCGTGTCGGAGAGGAATTCGCCATGATAGCCGATCAGGCCGCGTGAGGGCGCGCTGAAGGTGATGCGCGTCTTGCCGCCGCCGCTGGGGCGCATGTCGGTCATCTCGGCCTTGCGCAGCGCCATCTTGTCGATGACGGTGCCCGAATGTTCGTCGTCGACGTCGATCACGACTTGTTCGTATGGCTCGGTGCGGTTGCCGTTTTCGTCTTCGCGATAGAGCACGCGAGGGCGGCTGATGCCCAGTTCGAAGCCTTCGCGGCGCATCGTTTCGATCAGGACGCCGAGCTGAAGTTCGCCGCGGCCCGCGACTTCAAAGCTGTCCTTGTCGGCGGATTCGGTGACGCGGATCGCGACATTGCTCTCGCTTTCGCGGAACAGGCGGTCGCGGATCATGCGGCTGGTTACCTTGGTGCCTTCGCGGCCCGCCATGGGTGAGTCGTTCACCGCAAAGCGCATCGACAACGTCGGTGGATCAATGGGTTGGGCGTGCAGCGGCTCGCTCACCGAGATATCGGCGATGGTGTTGGCGACGGTTGCCTCGGTCATGCCGGCGATGCTGATGATGTCACCGGCATAGGCTTCTTCCACAGGAACACGCTCAAGCCCGCGGAACGCCATCAGTTTCGAGGCGCGGCCCTGTTCGATCACCTTGCCGTCGCTACCCAGCGCGTGGATCGGCTGGTTAACCTTGACCGTACCGGCGGCAACACGGCCGGTTAGAATACGACCGAGAAAGTTGTCGCGATCAAGCAGCGTGACCAGGAACTGGAAAGGCGCATCCTTATCCACCACTGGCGCGGGAACATGGCTGACGATGGTTTCGAACATCGGCGTCAGCGTGCCGTCGCGCTTGTCGGGATCGAGATTGGCATAGCCATTGCGGCCTGAGGCATAAAGTACAGGAAAATCAAGCTGTTCGTCAGTCGCATCGAGCGAAACGAAAAGGTCGAACACCTCGTCGAGCACTTCCTGGATACGCTCATCGGGGCGGTCGATCTTGTTGACCACGACGATCGGGCGTAGGCCCAGCGCCAGCGCCTTACCAGTCACGAACTTCGTCTGCGGCATCGCGCCCTCGGACGAATCGACAAGCAAAATCACGCCATCGACCATCGACAATATGCGCTCAACCTCTCCGCCAAAATCGGCGTGGCCCGGCGTGTCGACGATATTGATCCTTGTGCCTTCCCACTCGACGCTGGTGCACTTCGCCAGAATCGTGATCCCGCGTTCTTTTTCCAGATCGTTCGAATCCATCGCCCGTTCCTCGACGCGCTGATTATCGCGGAAGGTTCCAGACTGGCGGAAAAGCTGGTCAACAAGGGTGGTCTTGCCATGATCGACGTGTGCAATTATCGCAATGTTGCGCAGGGACATTTATCTAGCCTTATGGGAATGAGGCGCACCAGCGCCGCCTAATGCGCGCGCCCTTAGCTTAGTTTGTGCACTGCGGCAAGGACTGCTAACATCGTTCGATGCTGGATTTTAACAAAAATGGCTTGCTGCGCTTTGAAAGCGTTTGCAGCGAAAGCGAGACGCGGCAAGTCGAACAGGCTCTTTCTAATTATGATGGCAGAAGTGCTGGAGTTAGGCTTTACGGGGTTCAAGCTCTTCACCCGGTGCTATCTGCGTCAGGATGGCTTACCGAAATTGTCACGGATTTGTTGAAAGCCGCTGCAAAGCCGGTTCGTGCCGTCCTTTTTGACAAGACCGCGAAGGATAATTGGGGCTTGGCGTGGCATCAGGATCGCACAATCGTTGTTAAAGAGCGCAAGGATATGCCTGGCTTTGGCTCTTGGACTATCAAGACCGGGTTGCAACATGTTGCTCCACCTATTGAAATTCTCGAAACCATGGTCACGTTACGTTTTCATCTCGACCCTGTACCGGCCGATAACGCGCCATTGCTTGCGGCAATGGGATCGCACCGGCTGGGAAGAATAGCTGAAGTTGATATCGAAGCGGTTGTTTCACGCTCTGATATCATCACATGCCTTGCAAATCGGGGCGATGTTTGGGTTTACTCTACACCTATTCTGCATGCATCCCATCCTTCCAAAGAAGCATTGCGAAGACGCGTGCTGCAAGTGGACTTCGCCTTTGCAGACCTGCCGGGCAACTTGGAGTGGAAAGGCGTATTTTGAACCGTCTGATTCCCGACCGTTTCGTCCTGATGCTGTTCGGCACGATTGCAGGCGGCTGGCTTCTTCCAATGTCGGGATCTGCTCTCGAGATAATTCAGCAAATCAGCGCCGCCAGCATTTTCGCCTTGTTCTTCCTTCACGGGCTGCACCTTCCGCGACACGAAGTGCATGCGGCGGCCAAAAGCTGGAAACTGCAGGGCGCGATGCTGGCCTTCACTTTTGTGGCGATGCCTCTGGCAGGATTTGCGCTTGTCAAAGCCGTCGGACAATTGCTGCCCGCTGCTTTGCTGACCGGTATCATCTATTGCGCCATGCTTCCCTCGACGGTGCAGTCGGCGATTAGCTATTCGTCGATGGCAGGAGGCAATGTCGCTGCATCGGTTGTAGGGGCGGCGGTATCAAACCTTATGGGGATCGTGCTGACGCCGGCTCTTGTGGCCTTGGCTATTGGAACGGCAGCGGGTGTTTCGGTCGGCAGCGATACGGTGCTACGGATTGCGACCATGCTGCTTTTGCCATTCGCACTGGGGCAGATGGCCCAGCACTGGCTTGGTGCTTGGGCGCAGCGGCAGAAGGCAATGCTGTCTTTCTTTGATCGGCTGGTAATCCTGATCGCGGTCTATGTTGCCTTTGCCGGAGCGGTTGCCTCGGGGCAGTTAGGGGAGATTGCACTTTCGACAATGCTGCTTTTATGCGCGGCTTTGGCGCTTTTGCTCGCCTTTGGTTTTGGTGGTGTCTGGACCTTGGGCGGTGTTCTGGGATTAGGACGAGCGGACAGGATCAGTCTTGTCTTTGCAGGCGCGCATAAAAGCATCGCGACGGGTGCGCCGATGGCGGCAATCCTGTTCGGGCCTGCGGCCGGGCTGATCGTGTTGCCTACGATCCTCTATCATATAGCGCAGTTG
>JBOFLS010000175.1:0-5801 GCA_051657985.1 Sphingorhabdus sp.
ACTGGTGTAGGCGGTGGCACGGTTCGCGACCTGTTAATCGGTGCCCCGGTATTCTGGGTGCAAGACTGGCGTTTTGCCGCAGTCTGTCTGGCGACCGCCCTTCTGGTCTGGATCACGCCCGCTAAGATCTGGAGCCCGAAGGCACTGGATTGGTTCGATGCCGTGGGCCTTGCCGTCTATTCGGTGTTCGGTGCCTGGAAATCGCTTAGTCTGGGGATTGGCTTTCTTCCCGCGATAATGATGGGCGTGATTACCGCATGCGTTGGCGGGATCATTCGCGATATGCTCGCGGGTGAACCATCAATCCTGTTGCGTCCTGAAATCTATGTGACGGCGGCCGCATTGGCATCGGGCAGTTTTGTGCTGCTATTGGGGGTCGGCACACCGATCTGGATTTCCGCGGTAATCGGTGCGGTCGTGGGCTTTGGCCTTCGCGCCGGGGCAATTGGCAAGGGATGGGCTATCCCCGCTTATTCGGATAAATCCAATCTATAAGTTCGATAGCCGGGCAAAATCGAGCAATTCAAGCCTGCCACGTTTGGTCTCAATTAAACCTTGTCGGCGCCACCTGCTTAGCACGCGGGCTGCATTCTCCCTGGTTACTCCGACCATATCCGCAATCATTTGCTGCGTTACCGGCAACAGCGGATCGCCATCTTGCGCATCGCGAAGCGCCAGCAGACGATGGGCTATACGTTGAGGAAGGGTAGCGGTTTGACTATGCTCGAGCATGGCAAGCGTAGTACGCAACCGCCCGGTCATCGCTCGTAGAAGCTCCATCTGCAACGATGGCTGCCTGTCCAGGAGTTCAAGAAAAAGCGACTTTGCCAGAAAGCTTAGACTGCAATCGAGATCGGCAACCGCATCATCGGTGCGGGGTAGATCGAGCAACACATTGATATCGCCAAGCCAGCTGCCAGGATACAGCAAGGTCAGCAATGTCGGCCGCCCGGTCATCGACATCCGTTCCATTCGTACCCGGCCTGTGACAATGAAATAGATGCCTTGCGCCTCTGCGCCTATTTCATGGATCAGCTCACCACGTCGATATTGACGGTGTTCGGTCAGATCGAGCGCGGCGGAAAGCAAGGCTATCGGAGGTTTCCAGACAAAAGGATTACCCATGCTCATTGTGTAATAAACGATACAGATAGGTGGAGCCGAAGTCACTATGATAAGGAAGGCTTCAGAGAGGACAAAGCCGATGAAACGCAAACTGCTTTGGACGCTTGGCGTCCTTATGACGCTGATCGCTGTTTTTCTGATCTGGTTCTACATGAGTTATGGTGGATCGGGCCGTGCGTTTCCGCGCCTTGCCGATCCCAAGCCTGCGGTTCAGGCTGAAATCGTCGCCACGCTGCCAGAGCCGCCTGGGAACATTGCCGTATCGGAAACGGGTCGCATTTTTTTCACTTACCATGCTGAAAGCCGCCCCGAGATCAAAGTGCTTGAGTTGGTAAACGGCAAGCCGGTACCTTATCCGAACCGGGCGATGCAGACCCCCGATCCTGACAAGCCCAGCTATGGCGCGGTGTTCAATCTGCGCATCGACAGCAAGGACCGCCTGTGGAGCATCGATCATGGCGATCATGGCGTGAAGGGTGCGCGGCTGGTGGCCGTGGACATCAAAACCGATAAGCCGATCAAACAGATAAAACTACCTGGATCGGTTGCGGGGATCGGTTCCTATGTACAGGATATGCAGATCGACCCGGCCGGTCGTTACATCTATCTTGCCGATATTGGCGTGTTTAACGGCCGGCCCGGTCTTATTATCGTCGACAGCGAAAGCGGAAAGGCACGACGCGTGCTCGACAGCCACAAGGCGCTGATGGCCGAACCCTATCAGGTCAACGCCCAGGGTCGGATCATGAAACCGCTTCATTCGAACCTGTTCTGGTTCCACCCCGCCTTCGATCCGATCGCATTGGATAGGCGGAACGAATGGCTCTATGTCGGGCCGATGGCGGGTAAGACGCTATACCGGGTCCGTGTGGGCGATTTGCATGATAAAAAACTCAACGCCGCTGAATTAAGCCGCCGGGTTGAACGCTACGCCGCCCGCCCGCAGGTCGATGGCATTACGATCGATAATGAAGACAGGATATATCTGACAGGTATCGAGGACGGGGTCATCTGGATGCTCGATCAAGACAAGCGACTTAGTTCGCTGGCAGGACACCCGAAAATGCGCTGGCCTGATGGATTGAGTTTCGGCCCCGACAACTGGGTCTATATCGCTGACAGCAATATTCCGGATGTAATGATGCGATCAAAGGCGCATATCGCGAGCACCGCACCCTTTTATATCTTTCGCTTCAAGGCGCCGGGCAGTGCACCTGCGGGACAATGAAAGTGTCTTTAACGATCCTGTATCGACGCCGGCATATCAATGATCAGGGCTTTGGTTTCCCCATGCTCGGTTTCCGCGCTTGCCGGGCGGATGAAAGCGATCGCCGCAATACCTAAGGCAAACCCGCCAGCAAGGCTCAAAAACAAATCGGAACGAAAAAAGGATAAGGTCGCACGCATCGAACTGGCATTTCCAAAATTTATGTTTTCTCTTTGCCTCGAGCAGATGAGCACGCGGCTGATAGTTTCCAAGCATGGGGGCAGTTAAGGCCGGCTTAACGGAACGTCGGTTGCGATCAGATGAGTTCTGCACACGCCGACTGGATGCGTTCGCAGGCTTCGCGAAGAATCTCGGTCGAAGTTGCATAACTGATGCGGAAGCCAGGCGACAAGCCAAATGCGGCGCCGTGGACTGCTGCCACGTTCCAGTCATCTAGAAAATAGTCGATCAGATCGGCGTCGGTTTGAATCATGCGGCCCTTTGGACTGGTCTTGCCCATGACACCGCTGGCATCGGGGTAGACATAGAAAGCGCCTTCGGGTGTCGGACAATTCAACCCGGGCGCATCGTTGAGCATTGCCACCACCAGATCGCGCCGCTCCCTGAATTTGGCATTGCGTTCCTTCAAGAAACTCTGGTCGCCGTTCAATGCCGCCGTGACGGCATATTGGCTGATCGAACAGGGATTGCTGGTTGATTGGGATTGCAGATCGCGCATGCCATTGATCAGCCATTCGGGGCCGCCGGCATAGCCGATCCGCCATCCCGTCATTGCATAGGCTTTCGACGCACCGTTCATCGTTAAGGTGTGATCGTATAAATCGGGGCAAACCTCCAGCATCGTCGCGAATGGCGCTTGAGCATACCAAATATGCTCGTACATATCGTCGGTCAGCAGCATGACATGGCTGTGTTTCAGCAGCACCTGCCCCAAAGCTTCCAGCTCGAGCGTGGTATAGGCGGCACCCGTAGGGTTCGAAGGCGAATTGAGGATCAGCCAGCGTGTCTTCGGTGTGATCGCGGCGTCGAGCTGCGCAGGTGTAATCTTGTACCCCTGTTCAGCCGAAGCATGCAGGATAACCGGTTTTCCACCAGCAAACTGAACGATATCGGGGTAACTGACCCAATAGGGCGCCGGAATGATCACTTCATCGCCAGCATCGACGCTGGCAACAAGGGCATTGAACAATGTATGCTTGCCGCCGGAATTGACCGTGATCTGCTTCGGCGAATAATCGATGCCGTTATCGCGTTTGAATTTGGCAACGATGGCCGCTTTTAGTTCCGGAATACCATCGACTGCCGTGTATTTGGTTTTGCCAGTGCGAATTGCCTCAATCGCTGCATCCTTGACAAAATCCGGTGTGTCATAATCGGGTTCGCCCGCCGACAGTCCGATCACATTGATCCCACGCGCCTTCATCTCGAGCACTCGTCCCGACATAGCCAGCGTTGCGGAGGGTGCGATGCGGTCAAGGGCGGCGGAAAGCCTGTCGATCATTTTCTATTCCCCGAAACTGGAAATGGGCAGCAGGATTGCGCGCCAGCCCCTACCTTACGAGGTAAAATTACGCAACCTTTGTAGCGGCAATCAACGTGGCAGGGATCAACCCGCGTACACTGTTACCCACGAAGAAAGGAGTTTCAAGATTGCTGACCGTCAAATCGGCTTCGATGGCACGGCCTGTGGCGATCAATTCACGACGCAATATCGATGGAAGAAGACCGCGGGAAAGGGGCGGGGTCAATAACATAGTGTCTTGTTCGACAAAGACCGCGCAGATGCTACCTTCGGTTAGAAAACCGTGCGGATCGGCAAACAGCACTTCATCGGCCCCCGACGCCTTGCGCGCCAAATCGTAAAAGGCCCGGTCGGTGGTCTTGTGCCGAAGCCGGAAGTCGTCTTTATCGACTGGCAGCGGTACGATTGCCACCTGCAAAGGTGCATCCTGTATAAAGGGCGCCGAACCCAACTCAATTGCCAGCATTCCACTACGCGAGACAAGCAGACGCACCTTGGCGTCATGATCGAGATGAAAGGTCGCCGCATGCAACCGGTTGCGCGCCTCATGCCGATCGAACTCGAAATCCAGTTCGCGTGCGCTCTCCTTCATCCTTTCAAGATGAAGTTCCAGTCGCAAAAGACCTGCTGCGGGTTCAAACCGCATCGTTTCAACAAGATCGAAATCGCGGCGTTGCACCTTTGCAAATTTCCCCTTTGCAAGACATTCATCCCATTCATCGTTCGTTTCGGAGTCTGCAACCAACCCAGAGCCCAAGCCCAAAGAAGCCTGCTTGGTGGTTTCATTCAAGTGAAAAGTGCGGATCGCGACATTGAAGGCGGCATCGCCGACCGGATCGATCCGGCCAATCGACCCACAATAGATACCACGCGGGGCCGGTTCCAGATCGTCGATGATTTCCATCGCCCGGATCTTCGGTGCGCCGGTAATCGAACCGCAAGGATAGATCGCGCGCAACACATCTACGGCATCTTTTCCCGTATCGCGTTCAGCCGTGACAGTTGAAACCATGGTATGCACAGTAGGGTAGGTTTCGGTTACGAAAAGATCAGGGACCCGCACCGAACCCGCCTTTGCCACCCGTGACAGGTCATTGCGCAGCAGATCGACGATCATCAAATTTTCGGCCTGCTGTTTAGGATCGCTGCGTAGCTCTTCGATCAAGGCCTTGTCGGTTGAGAGATTTCGATCGCGACGAGCAGTGCCTTTCATTGGTTTCGCTGTTATCCGGTCACTATGCAATGCAAAGAAAAGTTCAGGCGAAAAGGACAGGAACCAGTCCTTACCCGTCCACACTACTCCGCCATAGCCTGCTGCCGCTTGCGGACGGATTGCCGCATAAAGCGCAAGCGGACTACCTGAATATCGTGCTTCGTTGCGAAAGGTCAGATTGGCCTGATAGATATCGCCTGCCTCAATATATTTTTTGATAATATCGAATGCCTTGCCATAATCCGAACGCTGCAGCGTCGGATGCATTTTGCCCAGCCACGCACCGACCGGATCGGGCAGCCAGGAGGAAACGGCATCAGTGGCGATTTCCTGATAGCCATCGAAAGCTCCGAACCAAGCCAGCGGCGTCGGCAAAGCCTTCGAACCGATTTTCGAGACAAGTCGCGGCTCAAGCGCAAAACCCGCTTCATAGGACAGAAAACCAGCAATATGCCGCCCGGCTTTCCGTGCTGCACGAAGATCGTCAAACATGCAGTCCAGCTCTTTCGAATTGGTCGCACCGAAGGTTTGCAGCGGCTTATGATAAAGCCGTGCGGGCGAGGCATTGCTTGCCCTTGCATCGTCGAGCAGAACAAAGGGCACGGAAGCATCGATCATCGCGTCGCTATAAAGCTTTCAGCGAATTGGAAAAGGTAGAGCAAGGCGCTGGAGCGGGTGAAGGGAATCGAACCCTCGTCGTCAGCTTGGGAAGC
>JBOFLS010000176.1:0-11443 GCA_051657985.1 Sphingorhabdus sp.
CCACCCGACGTGATATAACCCAGCACGTCGTTCGAAAAAGTCGAAAGCGCACGAGCGATCGTCTTGTTGCGCGCCTGCAGCCAGTTATAGGCAAGCACTGCGGGAACCGCGACGAACAGACCGATTGCGGTCATGATCAACGCCTCACCGACCGGGCCGGCGATCTTGCCGATATCCGCCTGACCGGCAATACCGATCTTGATCAACGCCGAGTAGATACCGATAACCGTACCGAGCAGACCGACGAAGGGAGCGGTCGCACCCACGGTTGCCAGAAACGGCAGGCCGCTTGCCAGCTTGTTGTTGATCGAATCTTCCGAGCGACCCATCGCATTATGCAGCCAATCATGCGCCTCTACGGGATCGGTCAGCAGACCATGCTGCTTTTGCGCCGAGATACCGTCGTCGACCAGCTGGCGAAATGCGCTGTTCTTGTCGAGTTTGGCGGCACCTTCCTCTAGCGTGTTGGCACGCCAGAAATTCGCACGCACTTCCCTTGCCTGCTTCAGAACCTTTTGCTGCTCCAGCAATTTGGTGAACATGATGTAGAAAGAAAAGATCGACATGATAACCATCACAATAAAGATGGACCAGCTGATCGGGCCGCCTTCATTCAGCGCGGGAATGAGACCGAATTGTTCGGCTGAAACGGCGCCTTCGTTACCCGCCGCAGTAAGAAAAAGAATCGACATTTTTACTTCCTCTCAAATCTTCAAAATCAAATTTTCAAATACACCCAGCAACAGGATCCTCATTGCCGGGCCTGAATCACTTGGGTATCTGCCAGCGTACCCGGCTCGACCAACTTCCCGTCGTCGGCTGCCCGTTTCCATCAAGCGCCGGATCGAAACGAGCACGACGCTGCACATTCTTACATGTCGCCTCATCAAGATCGGCATGGCCGGATGAGGAAGTGACACTGCAAGCCTGAACCCGGCCATCGGGGCCAACGGTAACTCGGAAACCGGTTGTACCTTCGCGTTCCTGCTGAAGCGCGCGTGCGGGATAATCGTTGGTATTCGCCCAATTGCCCGGATTGCCCTTTGGAACCGGGTTCGGACGCTTCGCCACAGGCGGTGGCGGCGGTGGCGGCGGGGCCGCGGGCGCCGGAGGGGCAGCCTTTGGGGTTAGTATAATCGCCGGCGGTGGATCAACGACCGTACGCACCTCCGGTGGAGGAGTAACGGTTTTCACGAGAGGGGGAGGCGAAACCACCGGAGGCTCGATCTGTTTCTCGGGCTCAGGTGGTGGCGGTTCTTCCTCGGGCGGCTCTTCTTCCTTCACGTCGACGACGTTAAGCTTTGCCTTGACCTGCTGTACCGCCTCATAAGCGAGACCGGTAACAAGAGCATAACCAAGGAAAGCATGAAGGAGCGCAACGATGACGATCGAAATCAATCGATTCGTGCTCATCCCATCTTGATCAGCATATGCCATGCAGAAACTACTCTCCTAACTTACCCAAATATTAGGCACGGACCGCTTGGCAAGCTTTACAACTATATGCCACCCAGCACGTCAGCGCTTAGATTATTATATTTGGCTGATTCATCAACCGCTTTAGCGAGCGCGTTTTCCACAGGCAACGGGGAATATGCGATTCATCCGCAATTCATGCGTTGCGGAACAGAACTTGTTGCACAAGCGCTTATGCGTCATCATGATATACAATAACAGAATGCAAAGGATTTCCTAGGTGAAAAGCCGATTTACCATAGTCTGCGCACTGGCCCTAACGCTTGCTTCAGCAACGACGCCCTTGGCTTCACAAACCCCCTCGTCCATGGCTTTTGCCGTACCGGCAGAGGGTGCCTCCTATGCCGATGTTGCCGATCTGGTGACGATTGCGCCACTGATTCTCGATGCACGGATTCGCAAAATCACCAAACTTCCAGAAACCCAAACAGTCGGCGTGCCGGCTACAGTTCAACGCGTTCTCGTGGAAGCCGATGTGACCGCACTGATCCGGGGCACCGAGGGGTTCCCGGCGCGCGCGCGCTTTTTGCTTGATATCTCCAAAGACGCCAAAGGCAGGATCCCCAAGCTTCAAAAACGGCGCTATTTCCTTTTGGGCAGCAAGGCCCAAGGTCTGCCTGGCACGATGAAACTGGCGCGTCCCGATGCATTGATCGAATGGAGCCCCGCCAATGACACATTGCTGCGCGCAATTACGAAAGAGGCGGTGCAGCTGGGTGCGCCGCAAGCGATCAGCGGGCTCACCAGCGCCTTTCACAGCGCGGGTACCGTAATCGGCGAGGGTGAAACGCAGATATTCTTGCGCACCGCAGGTGGTGATCCTATCTCGATTTCAGTGCTGAGCCGTCCGGGCCAAGCCAAGCGCTGGGCGGTTTCTACCGGAGATGTCATCGACGAGTCGGCGATAGCTCCGGCAAGTAACACGCTGCTTTGGTACCGCCTCGCTTGCAGTTTGCCCCCCGCTCTCGATCCGAAACTGGTGGAGAGTCCCGAAGCAGAGGCTGTGAAGGCAGCCCAGGCCGATTACGCATTTGTGATCGAAGCGTTAGGGCCGTGCGGGCGTACCCGATTCGTAAACAAATAGGGATTGTCCCGGTTATTTTCGCGAAGCGCCCGGAACCCATAAAACATCGCCGCCCGATCTCTTGCTGATCAGACGGCAAAGCACGAACAGATAGTCGGACAGCCGATTAAGATAGGTGGTCGCCAGCGGATTAATCGCCTCGCCCCGTGCGGCTGCGACCAGTGCACGTTCGGCGCGGCGGGATATCGCCCGGGCAAGATGCATTGCCGCTGCCGCCTCGCTGCCGCCGGGCAGGATGAAACTGGTCAGCGGCTCTAGCTGGTCGTTGACGGCATCGATTGCAGCTTCCAACCAGTCGATCTGCGCCTGCACGATCCTTAACGTCATCTCGCCAGGTTCGAAATCCTCCCCCGGTGTCGCGATATCGGCACCGAGATCGAACAGATCGTTCTGAATACGGTGCAGACCCGCAACCAGATCGGCATCACCCTGGTCGCGCTCAAGCGCAGCAATCGCTATTCCCAGCGCACTGTTCGCCTCGTCAACCTCGCCTATCGCGTGCAGCCGGGCATCGGCTTTCGAGCGGCGCGAACCATCGACCAGGCCCGTGCTGCCATCGTCACCGGTGCGGGTATATATCTTGTTCAGCTTGACCATCAGCTGGCAAAGGCGCCGCCGACCACGATGATCGTGACGATTGCCACTGCGATCGCCTGCCATTTCACAC
Source organism: Sphingorhabdus sp. (assembly GCA_051657985.1). Classification (GTDB taxonomy): domain Bacteria; phylum Pseudomonadota; class Alphaproteobacteria; order Sphingomonadales; family Sphingomonadaceae; genus Sphingorhabdus_B. The sequence continues at coordinate 3,228 of JBOFLS010000176.1, forward strand.
GGGCAAACATCATCTGGTTCTGCCGGACAAGCGAACGCGGCACTCCATGTTCATCGACATCGTTCGGATCCATGTTGGCAAAAGCGTGCAGACCGCGGACTACTGCCCAGACGACCAGACCCATGACGATAAGAAGTGCAATGATAAGAAGCGGACCCATGACTAAAAAATCCTTTACGACCGGCTGTCTATTTAGGAACTCGACAGCGATATTCCAAGCGGAAGCTTGCCTTTACGAAGCGCCGCAACCAGTTTTATGCCGTCCTCTCCTTTGGCGCGAAATTCCGCCAGAGGTCGGGACAACCGCGATTTGGCAAGCTTTTCACCCTTGTCGTCAAGCAGCAGCGGATGGTGCCAATAGACGGGCTCGGGCAAATCCAATAGAGCTCGCAACAGTCTGTGAACAGAAGTATACGCGAAAAGGTCCTGCCCACGCACTACATGACTTATCCCATCCGCCGCATCGTCGAGCGTTGCCGCCAGATGATAGCTCGAAGGCGCATCCTTTCGCCATAAGACGATATCGCCGAATTGGCCGGGATCCGCGACCTGACGCCCCGCATGAAGATCGGTCCACCAAAGTGGACCGGTTCGCACGATTGCCGTCGCCATATCGAGCCGCCAGCAGTAAGCGCCCTGCCCCCGTTGCTGGTCGCGACAGGTTCCAGGATAGACCGGACCGTCGGGGCCATGATGGACTGGTTTGCATTTCAGTGCGGCGGCAATCGCACCCCTTGTGCACCAGCAACGATAGACCAGGCCCATCGTCTGCAAGCGTTCAAGCGCGGCCCCGTAATTGGCGATGCGTTGCGATTGGAAAACCGGCCCGCCATCGGGATGCAGGCCCAGCCAGGCCATATCATCGATTATGCCCTGTACATATTCGGGTCTGCTGCGCGTGCCGTCGATATCCTCGATACGCAGCAGGAAACGGCCCCCGAATTTCCGCGCGAAATCATGCGCGCACAGCGCGGAATAAGCATGGCCGACATGCAGACGCCCGTTGGGGCTCGGCGCGAAACGCGTTGCGGCGACCTTTTGCAGCGCAAAATCCATGCCCGCTATTTTACCCACAGAATAGCCTATCTTGTATGCGATGTTCTCTTGACGTCAATTTATGCGTAAATAGGTTGGTGATAAATAATCTTGCCAATGTCAAAATGCTGTAACCTAGTTGGGGAATTGAAGAAACAGCGCTAAACAGGGGAAGAGGTCAAAAGGCATGCATTACGCCGGATCATTCCAAGCCGCAGGCCGGGCGCGTCACCCGGACAATTGTCCTGCGCTTGTCCTTAATGCCGATTATACGCCGCTCAGCTATTATCCCTTGAGCCTCTGGCCGTGGCAGACCGCGATCAAGGCGGTGTTTCTCGAAAAGGTCGATATCGTCGCCAATTACGAACGGCATGTGCACAGCCCCAGCCTCGATATGCAGATTCCTTCGGTGATCGCGTTGCGGCAATATGTCAAACCCAACGAATATCCGGCCTTTACCCGGTTCAACCTGTTTCTGCGTGATAAATTCGAATGCCAATATTGCGGCAGTGCCGACAATCTGACCTTTGACCATATCGTGCCGCGGCGCCTGGGCGGAAAGACAAGCTGGGAAAATGTGACCACGGCCTGCCTGCCCTGCAACCTTAAAAAGGGCGGACGCACACCCAAACAGGCGCATATGCAGTTGAGGATGGCAGCGATCCGCCCAACAAGCTGGCAATTGCAGGATCGCGGTCGCGGCTTTCCACCGAATTATCTGCACGAAAGCTGGATGGACTGGCTGTACTGGGATATCGAACTGGAGAATTGAGTTTGCTCAATTGCTTGTCTTTCAAGACAAGCAGGAAAGACCATGATATCGAATTGCAACTCGATATCGTCGTGAAAAAAATCAAATTCTGGTCGTTTTAATTGTCAACGCGGTATCCAGTCCAGTTGGCGATGGAGCGGACGAACCGGTTCCGGTCTTTCGCCAAGATTTATCGACGGCGTGTTCAAGAAGCTTGCGAATATACCGAACGTCAGAAACGAACTCAAAAAATCGGCGAGCTCGCCAAGGCTCGAAAGCGCGCTTCCCGGGCCATATGCACGACCGACGGCAGTAGCGTTCAGATCGGTCTGCGTCGCGATCTTCCCCGTTTCGGTACGCCAACCCGAACCGCAGGCATTTTCATGCAGCGTATAGCCATCGCGAGTCAAGGCATCGATCATTTCGCCATCGTTCGACAGACTGATAGACAAATCACCTAGCTTGTTCTGACTGATGCCATCGACGACGATCGCGTTGTCGCCTTTGGTAATCACCACCTGGCTGGCGACATAGGCATTGGGATTGCCGCCCCATTGTTCGGTGTTGATCGTAATTTTCGTGCCATTTTCAAGTGTGAAAGTCGTCGTTCCCCAGAAATCATAGGCGTGCTTGCCATCTATTTCGACATGCGGATCGCCCCAGATACGGGTACGTTCGCTTGTCTTGTCGTTGATGATCGTCAATTGGCTCGACCGTTCGTCGACCTCAAGCCGGTAACCGTCGCCTAAATCGATCTTCGCACTATTGGCCCCATCGATCTTTGCAGTCCATTGCGCCTTGGGCTCGGGTAGAATGCAACCGCCACTGGCGATACCGCATCGCACATCGAACGCGGGCGGCAGACAGCTAAATCCATTCCGCCCCGCACCGAAGGCACAAGCAAGTTCGGCAAATATCCCGGCAGCGATAAAACCTGCAAGTCCCGTAGGGCCGATCATCTGCCCGCGTGCCAATGCGGGCCCGATCTGGTGATATCCTGCACCATGAATATGCGTCATTATAGTTGCTCCTGCCTGTTTCTGCTGTTTTGAATAGCAAAGACAAAAGCGTTCCAAACTCGACAAATCGATTAGTTCGCCTAATCATTTCGTTTATGGCATTGATTTTGCAGATTGCCTTTATCGAATCCATTTTACAGCATAGCAAAAAGTACAAGGCTTTTCTTTACAGCCCGATCGTTGTAGATCGATTCTACCGGGCACGTATTGCAGTCAATATGGGTATGCGCACCGCCTTTTTACATCGAATGTTATTTTGGGAATGCTACTCTGGAAATGTTCTTCTGGGTTGAGGTGCAATGATAAGCGAGCAGACGTGCCGCAGCGATGGTTCCGATTTGTCTAAGCTCCTCGAGCGAATTGAAATTGCCCAGGAAGCTGCCGGCATTGGCATCCATGATTATGATATTATTGCGGACAGCATCGAATGGGATGCGCGTACCCGGGCGATATGGGGTGTGGATGCAAACGCACCGATAAGCTATGCAACCTTTGCCAAAGGCGTACATCCCGACGATCTGCCAAAGGTTGAGGCGGCTATCTCTGCGGCGCATAACCCAAGCGGTGACGGTCGATATCTGATCAGATATCGGGTCATTTCGAGCGACGGCATCGAACGCCATGTCGAGGCGATCGGCCGGACAGCCTTCGTCGATACGCAACCCGTGCGCATGGTGGGCACCGTTCGCGACATCAGTGCCGAAATTGCGGCCGAGCGCGAATTGGAAGAGGCGCAGCGCTTTGCTCAGAACCTGATCGATACCGTTCCCACGATATTATATATTTTCGACCTGGTCGAAAAGCGCAACATCTTCATGGGTCCGCAGATTGTGCCGATGACCAATATGGACGCAGACGGTTACCGGCAACTGGACGATAATGTCATAGAAACGGTCATCCATCCCGAAGATCTAGGCCGTGTCCAGGCGCATCATCATGCCATTCGCGAAAGGTTGGTAGAGCCGCCTTTCGAAATCGAATACCGAACGCGGACGGCGGATGGCGATTGGATATGGCTTTCAAGCACCGAAGTCGTCCACTTGCGCGATCCGGACGGCAGGCCTCGACAGATATTGGGGGCATCGCTTGATATCACGCGCCGCCATGAAGAGCGCGCACTGCGCCAGCTTTTGACGAAGGAACTCGAACATCGCGTCGGCAATGTCTATTCGGTGATGCAGTCGGTTGCGACCCTTACGCTGCGCAACCATTGCCCACCCGATATCTGGCACGAATTCGAAAAAAGATTGTCGGCCCTATCGAAAGGGCAAAGACTATTGACCGAAAAACATTGGCAAATAGCCGATCTTGGCGACATTGCCGAACAGATCTTTCAGCCTTTTCGCAATGATGAAACGAAAAACATACAGGCATCGGGGCCGCCCACTGCGGTAACGGGCGCCCAAGTCGCCACTATTGCGTTGATGCTTCATGAACTGGCAACCAACGCGCTTAAATATGGTGCGCTTTCAATCCCGGGCGGGCAGGTCGAGCTAAGCTGGAGAAGCGAAGACAAGGGTGCCGTGATCGAATGGCGTGAAACAGGCGGGCCAGCGGTCGATCAACCAAGCGGTGCCGGCTTTGGGTCGGCACTGATTACTTCGTTGATGAAAGACTCGGCGCAAGACGGAATCGAATATCGTCCGGAAGGGCTTTACTGCCGATTGACCCTGTAACCTAGGATTACGCCTAGATTGGCTTGTAAGCCAAGCGATTGCAATAGATCTATATGATCGCATGCATATTCGGAGCATCGGGCGGAATAGGTTCTGCCCTGGTGCGGCAGCTGGCCCTCGATACCGCCATCACAACTATCCATGCGGGTGCACGCCGGGCAATCGCAGCCAATGGCAGGATAAGGCCCTTCCTTTTCGATTTGACCGATGAAGCGAGCATAGCCGAAGCAGCCAAGGCTATAGGTCCCCTCGACCTGATTATCGTTGCAACCGGGATGCTCCACAATAACAGTTTGCAGCCCGAAAAATCGTTGCGCGCCCAAACTTCTAGGGCCTATGCCGATGCATTCGCCTTGAACGCTATCGGCCCGGCGCTGATCGGCAAACATTTCCTACCGCTCTTGCCCCGCGACCGGCGCAGTGTCTTTGCTGCACTTTCCGCACGGGTCAGTTCGATTAGCGACAACCGTCTCGGCGGCTGGTATGCCTATCGCGCATCGAAGGCGGCGCTCAACATGATTACGCGTAATTTCGCGATCGAGCTGGCGCGGACGCATCCGGAGGCGATTGCCGTTACGCTGCATCCAGGGACTGTCGATACGGTACTATCGCAACCCTTCCAAAGGAACGTCCCTTCGCAAAAACTGTTCACACCGGATTATGCAGCCGAGCGATTGCTTTCCGTGCTGGACGGGCTAACTCCGGCCGACAGTGGCAACTTGTTCGCATGGAACGGGGAAAGAATAGATTTCTGACCCATGCCCAGAATGCGCAAGAAATCCGAGCTGCCTACCAAGACCTGCATTACCTGCGGCCTGCCTTTTACCTGGCGCAAAAAGTGGGCACGCGATTGGGAACAGGTTCGCTACTGCTCCGACCGTTGCCGGTCAGGAAAGGCTGGCAAGGAAACGGGCTGAGTCAGTCGCGATCTCCGCCTGACGTTCATCGCTGAACCTGTCGTAACTCCGCACCATCTGCCCCATACGCGGATTGCTTTTCAGCCGGTCGCGGTGTCGCGCGATGAAATCCCAATAGAGATAGTTGAACGGGCAGGCATCCTCCCCCGCCTTTAGCTTCACATTGTATCTGCACCCGCGGCAATAATCGGACATGCGGTCGATATAGGCGCCCGACGAAATATAGGGCTTGGACGCCAGCAGCCCGCCATCGGCAAACTGGCTCATTCCCACAGTATTGGGCGCCTCCACCCACTCATAGGCATCGGCGTAGACCGCCAAATACCAGATATGCACCTCATAAGGGTCGATCCCTGCGAGCAACGCGAAATTACCGGTGACCATTAGGCGCTGAATATGATGCGCATAGGCCTGGTCGCGGGTTTGCTCCACACAGGCTCGAACGCAAGCCATGTCGGTATCTGCACTCCAGTAGAACCAGGGCAAGGGCCGCGTCGCGCCCAGCGTGTTACGATGCATATAGTCCGGCCCCTCGCGCCAATAGATGCCGCGCACATATTCGCGCCAGCCGATGATCTGGCGAATGAAACCTTCAACAGCATTGAGCGGCGCGCGACCGGCGCGGTATTCCGCCTCAGCCGCCTTGCAGATCGCTAGGGCATCGAGGAGACCGCAATTGAGATAAGGCGAAATCACCGCATGATAGAGGAAATGCTGACCGGTCAACATTGCGTCTTGATAGTCGCCGAAATGCGGCAGCGCATGTTGCAGAAAATGCGCCAGCGCCTTTTCCGCCTGTGCCCGCGTCGCGCCAAACCAGAAAGGGCGCAACGTGCCGAAATTGTCGGCAAAGCGCGCTTCGACCAGATCAAGCACTTTCAGCGTTATCGCATCGGGTTCGAAGGCCATCGGGGCAGGCATCAGAAGGTCATGTTCGGCGGCCTTGCGATTGTCATGATCGTAATTCCATTGCCCGCCTGCCGGGTCGTTACCGTCCATCAGCAGACCTGTCTTGCGCCGCATCTCGCGGTAGAAATATTCCATGCGCAGCGCCTTGCGCCCCTCGGCCCAGGCGTCGAACTCGGCATGGCTGGCGATGAAGCGGTCGTCGGGTAGAATTGCCATATCGAGTGCGGTATCGAGCCCCTGTAGTTCCTCCAGCACGCGCCACTCGCCGGGTTCGGTAACGCGCAGCGCGGTCGCACCGTACCGATCGGCGGCGCGCAACACCTCGCCCGATAATGTCCCGCTATTGTCAGGATCGTCGAGCGTCACATAATCGACCTGCCAGCCACCATTCCGCAGTTCCTCTGCAAAATGCCGCATCGCCGAAAAAAGAAAGGCAATTTTCTTTTTGTGATGGCCGACATAGCTAGCCTCGGCCATTACCTCCGACATCAGCACGATGGTATCGGCGGGATCTATGTCGCGAAGCGACGAAAGTGTCGGGGTCAACTGATCGCCAAGGATCAAAACAAGCTGTTTGGCCATTATAAGGAGATAGGCACGGGGTGAGTGTGAGGCACTACGGGCATAAGGTCGTGTTGCTGCATAAGGGCCGCTCTCTAAGGCGAGATGACATTCTATTTATCCGTTGGTGCTGAGCCCGCAAGGCGAAGTACCGTTCACCTTCGGTGGCCTTCGGCTCGATACGCTCCTCAGCCATTCGGCTTCGGAGCTACTCAGGGCGAACGGAGTTTGATCAATCGAACGTCATACTCAAAAGGAAAAACGGATGAACGCACCAAACCGGCAAATTGCTCCCTCCGCCAAATGGCTTGGCTATGCGGGCCTCTTGCCGCAACTGATCGCCGTGCTGTTCCTGTTCGATGACGGAGGACTGCGCTGGATCGCGATGGCGGGGGCCTATGGCTATGCCGCCTTCATCTTCAGCTTCCTTGGCGGAGTCTGGTGGGGACTGGGGCTGACGGTGGAAAACCCACCGCGCTGGCTGTTTCTGGCGGCGGTTGGCCCAAGCCTGATCGCGCTTGCCAGCTATCTGCCCTGGACGTGGGGGTGGAGCTGGCCGGGGCCGTCTTTATGGGTGCTGGCGATCGGACTGTTGCTATCGCCGCTGGTCGATCGCGAACTGGCAAAGACGATTGCACTGCCGAACGGCTGGCTGCGCCTGCGTATTCATCTGTCGACCGGGCTTGCGGTTCTGACTGCAATTGTGGCCTCGGCTTAGCCTAGACTCTGATGACATTACACTGATCCGTTCGCCCTGAGTAGGTGCTGAGCGATAGCGGGGCCGAAGGCGGGCGAAGCCCAACTGCCGTATCGGAGCCGAAGGCCACCGAAGGTGAACGGTCCTTCGATACAGCCTCTGCCTTCGGCTTACTCAGGACGAACGGGTCAAGGTAATGTCATCAGAGTCTAGTATAATTGATTATAACAGCTTCGTCATTCCGGCAAAGGCCGGAATCCATCACCTGAGCTTAGGTTTTAAACTGCCAAGGCTGTGTAAAACTCAGCCTTAGGTGATGGATCCCCGCCTTCCGCCAAAGGCGGAAGTTCATCCTGAGCGCCTGCCCTGCGGGCAGTCGAAGGGCGGGGATGACGAAGGTTATTTAGAATATCTTCGCCCTTTAAATCCTCACAAACCCCAGAGCCTGTCTTACTGCGCCGGGCGGCAATCCTTTAGCCAGATGACATGCTTATATTCATCGAACGCATCGACGGTGCCCGTCAGCTTGATCCCTTTTTTGGGTTTCAACTGCGCGGTAAAGGCGGCCGTGCCAGGTGCCATGTAACAAACGATATCGGTCTTGAACGGCGCGGTGTTGGGCAGCTTGATCACCTCTTCATAAGGTTCGGG
>JBOFLS010000177.1:0-19985 GCA_051657985.1 Sphingorhabdus sp.
CCACTGCCCTTGCCTTATTCTTCAAATATGCTGCCAGATGCCGCTCGGCTGCTGCAAGCAGCAATTTGCGTTCACCGACCTTTGCTGCTGGATCGACTTTGAAAGCAAATCCGTCAAGCTCTCCGATATGTTCGCCATCGACGGAAACCTGATTTTCCTCGTCAACGATCACTGGCATCAATGCATCGTCTTTACTTCCTTTGCGCAACAGCATCGATGTTCGCCGGTCAACGAAACGTTGGCAAAGCGCATTGTGCAATGCATCTGAAAGTTTTTCCTCCAATGCCCTTGCCCGTTCTGCCATTGCCACCGGATCGGCAACCCAATCGGCACGGTGTGCGACATAGGTCCATGTCCTGACCGCGGCAATCCGGGCACTGATCGTATCGACATCGCCTTGGATGGTATCCAGCCGTGCCAGTTCGGCTGCGACATAGCTATGCGGTAAAGGTCCACCGCCTGCCATATGTTCCCAAAGAGCTGCAACAAAGCGGCTATGATGTTCGGCCCCCATCTGCCGGAAATCGGGAAGGCTGGCGACCTCCCACAAGCGCGCCACGCTTTTCGGGCCGGAAAGCCGTGTTGTGACTTGCGGCATATCGGCCAGGCGCTTCAGCACAGCCAGATCGATTGCCTCGGGCGCTGCCCGCAGGGGCGGCCCGTCGGGCTTGGCTTCCAGATCGGCGATCAGTTCAAACAGGCTGGTAGCGCGCGGTTCGGCCTCGCGCCAGTACATCCAGTCGAGCGAGGGGAAGTTGTGCGCCTCGATCGACAGCACCTCTTCGGATGTCAGTTCGCCAGCTTCGCCCGCTAATGTGCCAAAGCTGCCGTCCCGCTGGTGCCGCCCCGCACGCCCGGCAATCTGCGCCATTTCCGCTATGGTCAGTCGTCTGGTACGGTTGCCGTCGAATTTGGAAAGTCCTGCGAAGGCAATATGTTGGACATCAAGATTCAGACCCATTCCAATCGCATCGGTGGCGACCAGATAGTCGACCTCGCCAGACTGGAACATGTCCACCTGCGCGTTGCGCGTGCGCGGGCTGAGCGCGCCCATGACGACCGCAGCACCGCCCCGCAACCGGCGCAACAGCTCAGCAACCGCATAGACCTGCTCCACCGAAAAGGCGACGATCGCCGATCGGGCGGGCAGGCGTGATAGTTTTTTCGGCCCGACATAACTAAGCGTGGAAAATCGGGGCCGGGAGATGATTTCGGCATCCGGCAGCAGCTTGCGGATCATTGGGCGCAGGCTTTCCGATCCTAAAATCATCGTTTCCTCTCGCCCACGGACATGCAGCATCCGGTCGGTAAAGATATGGCCGCGTTCGGGATCGGCCCCCAACTGCGCCTCATCAAGGGCTGCAAAAGCAAACTCGCGTGTCACCGGCATCGATTCGGCGGTGCACAGATACCAGCGTGCGCCGGGCGGCTCGATCCGTTCTTCACCCGTGATCAGCGCGACCTCTTTGGGCCCCTTGATGGCAACCACCCGATCATAGATCTCGCGCGCCAGCAGCCGCAGCGGAAAGCCCATCACCCCGCTTGAATGTGCGCAGAGCCGTTCGACGGCCAGATGCGTCTTGCCGGTATTTGTCGGGCCGAGAACCGCTTTGATCGGGGCTTTGGGGGAGGACATTATTCCTGCTGCCTAACAGCGGTTGTGGAATGTCGCCAGCATGGAATTCAGGCTTGCCTGCGGCAAGCAAGAAAGAAGGAAAGAAGGTGGCAGTTCATAATTTGCTCGTTAATGTGAAAATTGCTCGCTTCTTTTCTTTCCGCCTTGCTTGCCGCAGGCAAGCCAAAATGGTTGCAACCGTAACCTTTGCAGGGCATTTCAATAAACATGACCAACTTTCCAAATCTCGACTTCGCCTTGGGCGAAACGGCGGATATGATCCGCGATACGACGATGCGTTTTTCCAGCGAGAAGATCGCTCCCCTTGCTGCGAAAATAGACGCCGATGACTGGTTCCCGCGCGACGAATTATGGACAGCGATGGGCGAATTGGGGCTGCACGGCATCACCGTTGGCGAAGAGGATGGCGGGCTGGATTTAGGCTATCTGGAACATGTCGTCGCGGTTGAAGAAGTCAGCCGTGCCTCTGCTTCGATCGGCCTGTCCTATGGCGCGCACAGCAATTTGTGCGTCAACCAGGTTCGCCGCTGGGGCAACCCCGAGCAAAAGGCCAAATATCTGCCCAAGCTGATTTCGGGCGAGCATGTCGGCAGCCTTGCCATGTCGGAGGCGGGCGCCGGATCGGATGTGGTTTCGATGAAACTGAAGGCCGATGCGGTACAGGGCGGCTATGTGCTTAACGGCACCAAATTCTGGATCACCAACGCGCCCTATGCCGACACGCTGGTGGTTTACGCCAAGACCGCGCCCGATAGTGGTTCGCGGGGGATTTCAGCCTTTCTGATCGAAAAGGATGATGAAGGCTTCAGCATCGGCCAGAAGATCGAAAAGGTCGGCATGCGCGGTTCGCCGACCGCGGAGCTGGTGTTCAACGATTGCTTCATCCCCGAAGACCGCATCATGGGCCCGCTGCATGGCGGCGTCGGTGTGTTGATGTCGGGTCTCGATTATGAGCGCGTGGTGCTTGCCGGGTTGCAGCTTGGCGTGATGCAGGCGTGCCTTGATGTTGTGTTGCCTTATATCCGCGAACGCAAACAGTTCGGCAAACCCATCGGCGCCTTCCAGTTGATGCAGGGCAAGATCGCCGACATGTATGTCGCGCTGAATTCGGCGCGCAGCTACGTCTACAATGTCGCGCGCGCCTGCGACAACGGGCAGACCACCCGCTTCGACGCGGCGGGCGCGATCCTGCTCGCCAGCGAAAGCGCGGTAAAGGTGGCGGGCGAAGCGATCCAAGCGCTGGGCGGGGCCGGTTATACAAAGGACTGGCCGGTTGAACGTTACTGGCGCGACGCCAAGCTGCTCGATATCGGTGCCGGCACCAACGAAATCCGCCGGATGCTGATCGGGCGGGAACTGATTGGGGCATAACAGGAGGAAAAGTTTCTATGCATGACGAAAGACCTACGCTGATTGCGATTGATAATGACGACTATCATGCCGAGCATGTTGGAAAAACCGCTGATGGGAATCAGTTCTTTTTGACAACGCCGTTTGAACCAGCAGGTCTGAACGGGGATGGATGTGAGTATATTGCACTCTATTCATTCGATCCTGATGGAAATCTGATTGATGCGAGAATCGAGTCGTTTGGTCCCCGCGTCACAATGGACGACGACGCCAGAAAATTAGCATATGACGCCATGCTGAACGATCTTGGCGAGTTCAGCCTATGTCGTATTGAGGTCGCGCCATTTGCCGTTGAGCGCTTCGGTACAGAATTCGGCTTGATCGTCCGCGAGCCTGAAGAGGAAGGTGATGTATATTGCGTAGAGGCGCAGCCAGGAAACTTTATGGCTTTTTTTGAGCCTTGGGACAGCGGAGAATATGACACCTAAGTCGTTTCGCCCCGTCCTAGGCATTATCGCCTGCAACCGGCAGGTAGGCACCGAGCCCGCGCAGGCGGTGATGGAGCGCTACATCCGGGCGGCGATGACCTATGCCGATGTTGCGGCTTTGCTGATCCCTTCACTGCCCGATCTGATGAGCGCGGCGGAGGTTGCGCCCCGGCTAGACGGTATCTTGCTGACCGGCAGCCCCTCCAATGTTGCACCACGTCGCTATGGCGAAAGGGGCGGCGGTGGACCGTTCGACGAAGGTCGCGACGAAATTGCGCTTTCGATGGTCGATCGGATGATCGACGCGCGGAAACCGGTCTTTGGCATCTGCCGGGGCTTTCAGGAGATCAACATAGCCTTGGGCGGCACACTGCGTCGTGATACCAGCGCGAGCGATAACTTGATCCGCCACCATGCGCCCGATGGTGTCGGCTTTGATGCGATGTTCGATCATCGCCATCCGGTGGAGTTGGCCGATGACGGGATTTTGGCGCAGGCCTATGCAAAGCCGGAGCTTGAGGTGAACTCGGTCCACTATCAAGGCATTGGCAAACTGGCCGAAGGTCTGATTATCGAAGCCCGCGCGCCCGATGGCCTGATCGAAGCCTACAGCGCCCGCCCCAATGGCGCGCCTTTGCTTGCGGTGCAGTGGCACCCCGAATGGGGCACAGAAACTGATCCGGATTCGCAGACCTATTTCCGACTGCTCGGAAAAGCGCTAAGAGGGCAGCTATGAACCGGTGCATCACCCGATATAACCGCTACCAAGCGCGGATCGGCTTTTCGCCCTAGTCCATTTTGAATCACGCAGAGGCTCAGAGGACGCAGAGTTTCAAGCTCCGGCCGACTGCCCAAACTCTCTGCGTTCTCTGCGCCTCTGCGTAAAAAATATTCAAAAGGATCAAGATATGCCCCGCAATTACGACATCGCCGAACTTCGCCGTCTCGACATCGCCCACCACTTGCCCGCGCAGGCCGACTGGCAGGAAATCGAAGACCTTGGCGGCAGCCGGATCATCACCCATGCCGAGGGCTGCTATATCCATGATGGCGACGGCAACCGCATCCTTGATGGCATGGCGGGTCTGTGGTGCGTGAATGTCGGCTATGGGCGCGACGAGCTGGCAGAAGTGGCCCGCGATCAAATGCTTGAGCTGCCTTTTTACAACACATTCTTCAAAACTGCGACGCCGCCCACGGTGCTGCTTGCCGACAAGATTGCAAGCCTCACCCATGGCCGTCTACCGCATATCTTCTTCAACAGTTCAGGCTCGGAGGCGAATGACACGATCCTGCGCATGGTCCGCCATTATTGGCAGGTGAAGGGCGAGCATAAGCGCACGATCTTCATCAGCCGCCACAACGCCTATCACGGCTCGACCGTTGCCGGGCTGAGCATGGGCGGGATGAAGGCGATGCACGGCCAAGGCTTTCCCGCGCCCGGCGTGTTGCCTCTCGCCGGGATCGAGCATGTTCGCCAGCCCTATCACTATAACGAAGGCCGCGACATGACGCCGGACGCCTTCGGCACCACCTGCGCCGAGGCGATTGAAGCCAAGATTTTGGAAGTTGGACCGGAAAATGTCGCGGCCTTTATCGGCGAGCCTGTGCAAGGGGCCGGGGGCGTCATCATTCCGCCCGCCAATTACTGGCCCCAGGTCGAGGCGATCTGCCGCCGCTATGGCATATTGCTGATCTGCGACGAGGTGATCTGCGGTTTCGGACGCACCGGTAATATGTGGGGGCATGAGACGATGGGCATCGAGCCCGATATGATCGCAATGGCCAAGGGATTGTCGTCAGGATATCTCCCCATCTCCGCCGTTGCGGTGAGCGCCGAGATCGTCAAGGTGATGAAGACCGGCGGTGATTTCGTGCATGGTTATACCTATTCGGGTCATCCGGTCGCAGCCGCTGTCGCCTTGCGCAATATCGAAATTATCGAACGCGAAGCGCTGGTTAAAAAAGTCCGCAGCGAAACCGGGCCCTATCTGGCAGCGGCCTTGACGACGCTCGACGACCATCCGCTTGTCGGTGAGACGCGTTCGGTCGGTCTTCTCGGTGCGGTCGAAATCGTTGCCGACAAAGCGACGGGTGCCCGCTTTGGCGGGGCGGAGGGCACGGCCGGCCCCATCGTCCGCGACATTTGCATAAGGAACGGCCTGATGGTCCGCGGCATCCGCGACAGCATCGTGATGTGCCCGCCGCTGATCATAACGACTAGGCAAATAGACGAGCTGGTCGATATCATCCGCCGGTCTCTGAATGAAGCCGAACCGCAATTGCGCGCGCTGTGAAGGGTTGACGCGGAGTTGCGGCCTATCCATTTAGAAACGCATGAGCGACACCGACGACACCCCGCCCGACAATGAAACCATGCGCGAAGTGAAACGGGCGAAGGCCCGAAAGCACGCCGCCGATAACAAGGACGGCCCCGGCTGGAAAACGGCAGCGGGCATCGGCATCGGTTCCGCGGCCCTTGCGGCTGCGCTGATCTATGCCAGCAAGGCGCGTAAAAAAGGCGATTGAGCCTGCGCTACAGGGCTGGACATTTGGGCACGTTCGCCTAACGCGCGACAATGACATATAGAAAATTCGCGGTTTTCAAGGCCGCAACCTCTGCCGCGCTGCTTGCCGTTCCCGTCTCGCCAGTTACGGCGGCACCCCCAAAAGCGGTGCCCCCCGTTTTGACCTGCAAACTGCAGGCTGCTGACGGCCTTACCTACAGTGTAATCAAACCCGGCAAAGGGGAAAAGCCCGGAGCAACGGCGCGTGCCGAAGTGAATTATTCGGGGCGTCTGGCCGCCGATGGCACCGAGTTCGATTCGGGTAAGGCGATAAAATTTCCTGTCGGCGGCGTCATTCCCGGCTTTGCCCAGGGACTGCAATTGATGCAGCCGGGCGGGAAATACCGGCTCTGTATCCCCGCCGCGCTCGGTTATGGCGCGGAAGGCACCGGACCCATTCCGGGCAATGCCGATCTGGTGTTCGAAGTCGAGCTGCTTTCCTTCACCACGCCCCCGCCCAAACCCGTAATTGCGCCTGCGGATCGCGACTGCGCCCAGACGACGGCTTCGGGACTTGGCTATGCGCAGATCAAGGCGGGCAACGGCCGCGCACCGACCGATGCGGACCTGGCGCTTGTCGATTTCACGACCTTCGATGCCAAAACCGGTGTCGTCGAGGAAAAACGCGACTGGGAGAAAATTCCATTGGCACAGGCATCGCCGATCTTTGGCGAGGGGCTGAAAATGATGCAGACAGGCGCCACTTACCGTTTCTGTATGCCCAAACCCGGGGGAACGGACGCGGCGAACGCGCCTTTAGTCAATATCATCGTCACGCTGCTCGATCTAAGGCCTGCGCCGGTGACGGATTAACCTAAGAACATGTAAGGACTTACCAAATCCTCCCCCTTTGGGGGGAGGTGGCAGACGCGATAGCGTCTGGCGGTGGGGGAATGAGGCGATCAGCCCCCCCTCCGGCTCATCGGGCCATGAGCCTCCTCCCCCAGAGGAGGAGGATTTGGCGAATTCCCATACGTCCTAGGGTAGCCCTGCTACCCCAACAACACAACCGGACTATCCGCCCGCCAGTGCATGCTAACCTTGTCGTCCCAGGTGAAATCTTCCTGGTCATGGCGCGACAGATTGGGACGGGAAACGCGGATCATCGCGCCGCTATCCAACTTGATTTCGAACAACGTGATATCGCCCAGATAGCTCATTCCTTTGATGATACCGCGCGCGAAATTGTGTCCTTCCGGTGCGTCCTTTGCAGCAGCTTCCACCGCCTTGCCCTTGCCTTGCACATGAAGGTACATTTTTTCCGGGCGTAGTGCCACCCAGACATCCGCCCCATGCGGTCCGGTAACGCCGTGATTAAGATAGACCTTGCCAAGCCCCGGGCAATCGACCGCCGCCTTGTCCGGCTCGTCGAGGATCAGCTTGCCCTCGAAGATATTTACCGAGCCGACAAAATCGGCGACAAAGCGGTTGGCCGGATATTCGTACAGATCGGATGGCGTTGCCAGTTGCGCCACCTCCCCCTTGTTGATCACCGCGATACGGCTAGCCATTGAAAGCGCCTCATCCTGATCGTGCGTTACGGTAATAAAGGTAATGCCGACCTCATCCTGCAGGTCGGACAGTTCGAACTGCATCTGCGCACGCAATTTGGCATCGAGTGCGGATAATGGTTCATCGAGCAGCAGTACCTTTGGCCGCATCACCAGGCTGCGCGCCAGCGCCACGCGTTGCCGCTGGCCACCCGACATCTGATCGGGCTTGCGATCCTCAAACCCGCCAAGCTTCACGAGATCGAGCGCCTCGCGCACCCTGTCCTCACGCTCGCCGCGGCCAATACCTGCTATCTTCAGCCCATAAGCGACATTATCTGCAACCGTCATATGCGGAAACACGGCGTAGCTTTGGAACACCATGTTCACTGGCCGCTTGTTGGGCGGAACGCGGCTCATATCCTGTCCGTCGATCAGAATCTGGCCTTCGTTCGGTACCTCAAAGCCGGCGATCATACGGAGCAATGTGGTCTTCCCGCATCCTGACGGGCCAAGCAGCACAAAGAATTCGCCCGCAGCAATATCAAGGCTGACATTATCGACCGCGGTCATCTTGCCGAAGCGTTTCGAAACATTGCGGATCTGGATGATGGGATCAGTCATCTATGGTTCCCCGCTATCGCCTTTACACCCTGCATCTTCAGCGCGATTGCCGTCAGTACGATGGTGAGGACTATGAGAATCGTAGATGCCGCATTTACCTCTGGCGTTACCGAAAAGCGGACCATCGAATAGACCTTTACCGGGAAAGTGATCGTATCGGGACCGCTGGTGAAAAAGGTTATCACGAAATCGTCGAGGCTGAGGGTGAAGGCGAGCAGCGCTCCAGCGATCAAGGCAGGGCGGATATGAGGCAATAAGACATCGCGGAACGTCTGCCACTCGCTCGCGCCCAAATCCTTTGCCGCCTCTTCCAATTCCTTGTTGAACCCCGCCAGCCGCGCCCGCACGACCATTGCGACAAAGGGGAAACAGAAAGTGACGTGGGCGAACACGATCGATGACAGGTTGAACGGCCAGGGCAGATCGGTCGGCCAACCGATACGCGCAAAAAAGATCAGGAAGGCAACGCCAAGGCATATCTCGGGCACGATGATCGGCAGCGAGATAGTACCTTCGACAAGGCTCTTAAGCGGAAACCGAAACCGCCACAGCATCACCGCCGTCAAAGCACCGAGGACAAGGCTGATCGCTGTCGCCAAAGCGGCGATGGTCAGCGAATTGACTAGCGCTTCGATCAGCTCGGCATTTTCGAACAGCTTGCCATAATATTTGGTGGTGAAACCTTTCCAAACGACATTCGCCTTGCTGTCGTTGAAACTGAACAGCATCAATACGAGCAGCGGCGCGTAAAGGAACAGGAGAACGGCCCCTACCCATCCCCGCATCAGCAGGCTGCGCGAATATTCAAGCGGCGCGCGCGGGGAACGGCTAAAAAGCGCCATCATGCTCGCTCCCTTTCGCGGCTACCGCGCAGGCTTTGCAAGGCCACCAGAATGAACATCGCATAGATAAGCAGAAAAGAGAGCGCGGCGCCAAAAGGCCAGTCATTGGCGCGCTTGAACTGCCGCTCGATCACATTGGCGATCATCTGGCTTTCGGTGCCGCCCATAAGATCCGGCGTCAGATAAGCGCCCAAGGCAGGGATCAGGGTGATCATGACGCCCGCATAAATGCCGGGTGCCGCAAGTGGAACGACGATGCGGTTCAGCGTTCGCAAATGCCCTGCCCCCAGATCAAGGCTCGCCTCGATCAAATTTTTATCAAGCCGGTCGAGCGCCGAATACAGCGGCAGTACCATGAAAGGTAGGTGAACATAGACAAGACCCACCACGACCGCGAAATTATTGTAGAGAAGCTGCACGGGTTCCCATGTTGGCAACGGTTGCAGACCGAACAGCGTCTTCAGCCAGCTTGCACCTTCCCACAAGGCACCCAACCCCTGATTGGCGTAACCTTGATTGCCCATCAGCGTGATCAAGCCATAGGTTCGGATCAGCAAGTTCGTCCAGAAAGGCAACATGATGCCTAGCAGCAGCCACGGGCGCCATTTTTCGCTGGCGAAGGTAATCGCCATTGCCACCGGAAAGCCGACAAACAGGCAGATTACCGTCACCAATGCCGCAACGGCCAAAGATTTCAGAAATATCCTCAGATACAGCCACTCGGCGGCACGCTTATAATTTTCAAAAGTACCCGAAATTTCAATTGCCGCCGGCCCCGCATTTTGGCCGAAACTATACAACCAGATGATTGCTAGCGGTGCGATGAAGAACAGCAGTAACCACAAAAACGGTGCAACCGAAACCGTTGCGAAAAACCGTTTTTCGGTCTTCCAATCGTGCAGAGCACCTGCCAAGGCCGATACGCCCTATGCGGCTTTCACACGGGTAAAAGCTTGCTCATAAAGCGGCTGCAATTCCGGATTATATTTGGCATATTCGCATTTCGCGAGAAGATCGGCAGTTGGAAACACAACCGGATTGTTTCTGTAACTTTCAGGCATCAAGGCTTTTGCGGCGGCATTTTGAGTAGGGAAGAGAATCGTTTCGGTTATCTTCTTACCTGCCTGCGCGTCGAGCAGATAATTGATGAAAGCATGGGCGTTTTTGGGACGTGGCGCACCTTTGGGAATACAGAGATTGTCCGAATTTAACTGGCTTCCCTCCTTGGGAACAATGAAATCAATATCCTCATCTTCCGCCATTTTCTGCGCGATGTCTCCATTATATTCGAGTACGAGATCCACCTCGCCGCGCATCAGCATATCCTGACCGTTATCGTCATGGAACGCTTTGACGAAACGTTTCTGCGTCTTCATCATCGCCTCGATTGTATTGATGTCTGCAGGCGTCAGTGCGTTGACGGATTTCCCGAGATATTTGCCGTACAGACGGAACATATCGCCCGCCTCGCCCAGCCAGGCAATCCGCCCCTTATACTCATCGCTATCGAAAAGCAGCTTCCAACTGTCGGGTGTGCCTTTGACCTTTGACTTGCGATAACCAATGCCAAGTACCAGCCAAGTGTAGGGCATCGAGAATTTGCGACCCGGATCATAGGGCACATCCTGAAATTCGGGCAGCGTATTTTTAAAATTGGGAATCTGCATTCGATCGATAGGCATAAGCATGTCTGCAGCAACCATCCGCTCGACGAAATCGTTCGATGGCACAATCACATCATAGCCGGGATTGCCAGCACGGAATTTGGCAAATAATTCGTCGTTATTGGCGAATTTATCCATCTTCACATCGATCGTGCTGACTTCCTTGAAATCTTCCAACGTCGTTTCGCCGATATAGGTATCCCAATTGTAAAAATTGAGCTTGGCCTCTTCACCGTTGGAGAGGATCTTGGCTTTCTTTTCTCCACAACCGGCCAGCGCGCCGGAAAAGGTCAGTCCAACCGCAGCCGCCCCTATGCCTTTCAGCAACGAACGGCGGTTCTTCGCATTGTCGAGCAGCGTATCGAGATCCATGGTTTCCTCCGGGAGAGACATTTTATCGATTATAGATGCTGGCTTAAAATGGTACAAAGTCAAAGCGTTTTTTCGTTCTAATACCGATACACAAATGGTTTACGCATTCCGCAGATACCAGTCATAATCCAATCGCGGTACTTCACTGAAATAGCGATCCTGTTCCACGCGTTTGACGATCGAGTACATGTCGACGAAACGCTCCCCCAGATAGTCGCGCATGATCTTCGACACATGAAAACGATCGACTGCGGCAAACCAGTTGGATGGCGGCTTATCATCGCCCGAATTATCACGATCATAGCCGTTGCCGATAACCGCCAGGCCTGGATCAGCCCGGTTAGCCATGCCATGATGCATGCCGGCAAGCACCGCTGCTACCGCCAAATAGGGATTGGCATCGGCGCCACAAGCCCGGTGTTCGACATGGCGCGTATGGCGTGCGCCTGCCGGAATGCGGAAAGATACGGTACGGTTGTTCACGCCCCAAGTCGGCGCAACGGGCGCATAGCTGTTGGCCTTGAACCGGCGATAGCTATTGGCGTTTGGCGCAAAAAGCGCAAAGCTGTCGCCCAGATGCGCGATCATCCCGCCGATCGCATGCCGCAGTGTTTCAGTGCCTTCGGGATCGTCGCTGGCGAAAATATTGTTTCCTTTTTCATCATTTACCGAAACATGGATATGCATTCCCGAACCTGCCTGATCGGCAAAGGGCTTGGCCATGAAAGTCGCTTCCAGACCATGGCGTTGCGCAGTGGCTTTCACCAACCGCTTGTACATTATCGCATCGTCGCAGGCGCGCAGTACATTGGGTTTATAGCACAGCGTAAGTTCGAACTGCCCCGGCGCGAATTCCGAAATCGCGCTTTCCAGCGGCAAGCCCTGGACATCGGCAAAAGCATAAAGATCGTCAAAAAAGGGGCGGAAGTCATCCATCTCGCGCAGTCCATAAACCTCGACATTGCGGGGACGATCATGGCTATAGCCGGGGGCTGCCGGACGGATGCTGCCATCACGCGCACGGCGCGGATCGACAAGATAGAATTCCAGCTCGACCGCCACAGCAGGCGTCAGCCCGTCGGCTGCGAACCGGTCGTTGACCAGCCCCAGCACATGCCGCGGATCGAGATCGTGCGGTTGACCATCCAGTTCATAGAAATCGACCAGAAACTGGGCTGCCCCCTCCCCCGCCCAAGGCGCTTTAACCAGCGTGCCGGGAATAGGTTTCATCAGGCGATCGGCATCGCCATCGTCCCAGACCAGGCCAGTTTCAACGGTATCCTGCCCGGTGATATCAACGACGGTGATCGATCCGGGAAACATTCGCCCGCTTTCATAGACCGCCAGTACTTCATGCGCGCGCAACCGCTTGCCGCGCGGCACTCCGCCCATGTCGGTGTAGATCATGTCGATGGCATCGATGCCCGGATTGGCGGCAAAGAAGGCTTCGGCTTCGCTGCGAAGGGCCAGGATGGCGGAGGATTTTGCTCTTTTTATCATTTCTTTTCCTCATTTCGTCATTCCCGCGAAGGCGGAGATCCTTCACCTGACGTTGAAATTCACAGCGGCGGTGATGGACCCCCGCCTTCGCGGGGGTGACGATGCTAAGATGTTAGGGTCAGGACCTATGGTTAGTACAGTCGTCACAACCGATCCCGCAATGCATACCAGAGCAGCCCCAGCGTTGCCAGCGGCCTTGCCAATAAGCGACCGCCCGGAAAAGGCCGGTGCGGCAGGTTGGCGAAGACATCGAAACGTTCCATCGTTCCCGTTACCGCTTCTGCCAGCAATTCACCTGCAAGTGTCGTGATTAATGCGCCATGCCCGGAAAAGCCGTGTGCGAAGAAAACATTTCCCTTGCGCCCGATATGCGGCAGCCGGTTCATGGTAACACCCACTGCACCGCCCCAGGCATAGTCGATCGGCGCATCGGCAAGCGATGGAAAGACCTCAGCAATATGTTTGCGCACGAAACCGGCGATATCCCTAGGCGAGGTCTGCACATATTTCTCGCCTCCGCCGAAGATCAGGCGCTTGTCGGCGGAAAGGCGGAAATAGTTGAGAACGAAACGGCTGTCAGCGATTGCTGCGTCGCTTGGAAGCAACTGGTCGGCATCAGCCAGCGGCGCTGTGGCTACGTTATAGTTCATGATCGGTATGGTATAGCGACCCAGCCTTTGATCTACATCGCCCATCCACATATCGGTTGCCATGATGACGGCTTTCGCTTTCCTATCTTCAGACCAAGCCCGGCTGTTTTCGTAGATTCGAACGCCTGCCGCCCTGGCAGCCTTTGCCATCCCCAACGCATAATTGAGCGGATGAAAATGCCCACCTTGGGCGTCATAAACCCCACCATGATAGCCGCCGCCATTGATATGTTGCTCCATATCCTTGGGTCGAACAATCTCACTCTTCCAACCAAAATTATGAGCCAAAAACTCGACATCGCGCTGCATTTGTTCGAAATGCGCAGGCTTATAAGCGGCTTCCAGATGCCCCGGCTTCACGTCGCACTGGATATCGTGTTTGGCGATCCGGTCCTTCACGCGCGCAACTGCGCCATAAGCCAGATCGAAAATCGCTTGGCTCTTCTCGCGGCCAAATTCCTCGTCAATCTCGCGCATCGACCAGCGTAGGCCGGGGATCAGTTGTCCGCCATTGCGGCCGGATGCGCCGAAACCGATGGTCTTCGCCTCGAAGAGCGCGACCTTCAGGCCCTTTTCGGCGCACGCCAGAGCGGCAGATAAACCGGTGAAGCCGCCGCCGATGACGGCGACATCGTAATGTTCATCGCCTGCTAAGCTGGGCTGCATCTCCCACATATTGGCGGTGGCGCGATAATAGCTGTTATTGAGGGGGTCTGAAACGTCCATTTCAATCGTCACCCTGAACGTATTTCAGGGTCCATTTCGCACAATACCCTTTGGCCTGTTTGACCCCATGGATGCTGAAACAAGTTCAGCATGATGAGCGTATGTATGGAATTTGTGAAATCGACGTCAAACCCTTAACAACAGATGCTCACGCTCCCAGCTGCTTACCACCGACTGATAGTTGAACAGCTCATGATCTTTCACCGCATAAAAGATGTCGAAAAACTCTTCACCCAAAAGGTTGCGTACCGGTTTGCATGAACTGAAGCGGTCGAGTGCCGCCTCTAGCGTGCGCGGCAAGGTGCGGGCGCGATTATAGGCGCTGCCGGTGATTGCCTTGGGCGGCACCATGCGGTCGACCATGCCGATATAGCCACAAACAAGCGATGCCGCGATCGCCAAATACGGATTTGAATCCGCACCGGCCAACCGGTTTTCTACGCGGCGGTTGTTTCTGTCGGCGATCGGCACACGAAAACCGCAGGACCGGTTATCTTCCCCCCATTGCACATTGATCGGGGCTGCACTGTCGGGACGCATCCGGCGGAAACTGTTGACATTGGGCGCAAAAAGCGGGGCCACTTGCGGTAACAGGCGCACCAGTCCGGCAATATGGCCGCGGAACAGCGCGCTATCGCGTCCATTGGCGGTGGCAAACAGATTGCGGCCGGTTTCGGCATCGACTACCGACTGATGGATGTGCATCGCGCTCCCCGGCTGTCCCGCCATCGGGTTGGCCATGAAGGTCGCGTAAACGCCATGCTCCTTTGCCACCCGCCGCACGGCGCGCTTGAACAGGAAGACCTCATCCGCAAGCCTCAGCGGATCGCCATGGATAAAATTCACCTCCAGCTGGGCGGCCCCCATTTCGTGGATCATCGTGTCGATATCGAGCCCCATGGTTTCGCAATCATCATAAATATGATCGATGATATCCTCATATTCGTTCATCGCCTCCAGCCCATATGGCTGGCTCGCAGTTTCCGCCCGACCGCTGGAGCCGGTAGGGGGAACCAGTGGGAAATCCGGATCGACATTCTGGCTAACCAGATAGAATTCGACCTCGGGCGCGATGATGGGTCTCCAGCCCTTGGCGGCATAAAGACCGAGAACCTTCTTCAAAAGCGTACGCGGAGCAATCTCAACCTCGGTGCCATCGCCATGATAGGCATCGGCAATTACGAAGGCTGTGGGCGACTTGAAACCGGGGGCTACGCATATGGTACCGGGATCGGCTACCAGTATCTTGTCAGGGTCTTTATCCCAGATATCTTCGATATCCTCTGGATAGTGTCCGTCTATTGTGCAGATAAAAACGCTGCCTGGAATGCGCAAGGACTTGTCGTTGACGGACGAAAGGAATTTTTTGGCAGGCAATACCTTGCCGCGTTGCACGCCGTTGATATCGGGCACAATGCATTCAACTTCGTCGATGTTATGTTCGGCGATCCAGTTCGCCAGATTGACAGACATCGTTTACACCAGCTTTCCGCTGGCCGGATAAGGCCATGCCGGGCCTAAACAGTCAAGCCCGGCATGCACGAGATGATAAATAGGACTTGTCCCTATTTATCTTTAGAAGCTGTAACCCAGTGAAAAAACCACGCCCGCCTTGCTGTCTTCCGTGGCGAAGATCGAACGGCGGTTGGTATCCACATAGGAAGCGCCTAGCACAAAACCCGAAACGTTCGCGGTCAAGCCCAGCGACCAATCAACCTTCTCATCGCCTGCAGTGAATGCACCATCTTCGATTCCTACGGTTCCAACGATGGAGATCGGAGAATCAGGCAAAGCGACCGTCGCATTTGCGCCATAATAAATATTATCCTGATCGCCGGTATTGTCCTGCTCGGGCACATAGCTTAGTTGAACACCGACGGTCGCCGGACCTATGGTCGATCCGAGCTTGCCGGTAACTTCCAGGTAATTGAGGCTGGAAACCCCCGGATACAGGTAATAAGTGGCTCCGATGTCATAGGTCAGTTCCTCGCCGCCAGCAAAACCGGCGTACAGATCGACTTCAACATCCTTGCCGGTATTCTCGGCGATGTTCGATCCCCAGATGCCGGCATATAAGC
Organism: Sphingorhabdus sp.; assembly: GCA_051657985.1. Taxonomy (GTDB): domain Bacteria; phylum Pseudomonadota; class Alphaproteobacteria; order Sphingomonadales; family Sphingomonadaceae; genus Sphingorhabdus_B. Next base: position 15,988 of record JBOFLS010000177.1, read on the forward strand.
CGGATTCATGCTTGATGGTAAGCGTGGGCTGGACGGCAAAATCCTTATCCGACAGCGAAACACCGCGGAAGCGATAATCCGAAACGACAGTGACGCCGCCTGAAATCGTGATCGGCCCCTCGACCGCTTCCTCTTCGGCGTCCTGCGCGAACACAGGCGCTGCAGCTGAAATACTACCGAAAGCCGTGCAAACTGCAGCCAGCTTGAAAATCGATTTACGCATATTCTAGACCTTTCTTCACAGAAACTCGCTGACAGCCGGCCTTTCAGCCTCTGCCCCCAATGACTGTTCTTTCCCGCGAGTTCTGCCAGCTCTCTCTTTTGATTTGATTAATGAAGCTGTTCAGTGTGCAGATGCACAAAACATTAAAATGTTGCTGTGACAAGCGCTTTTACGGACACTTTATTTGCGCCAACACATAGTGTGTCTTTTTAGACACAGGGTTTCCAAAGACATTTGATGCCTTGCATGCGTGCGAAGCTTCGCTCTCCAAAACCGATGAGCCGCGAAAACGACCCGCTTTCCGCCTTTTGGATGCCTTTCACGGCCAACCGCGCTTACAAAGCGCATCCGCGCCTGCTTTCAGCGGCAAAGAACATGCACTATTCGGACACGGCGGGAAACCGATTGCTCGATGGCACTTCAGGGCTATGGTGCAGCAACGCAGGTCACTGTCGGACACCCATCATCGAGGCGATTACCAAAACGGCTGCGACGATGGATTTCGGCCCGACGTTTCAGTTGGGTCATCCGCTTGCATTCGAACTGGCCAACCGCTTGGCCGGATTGATGCCCCCCGGCCTTGACCGCATTTTCTTCACAAATTCGGGCAGCGAGTCGGTCGATACCGCGCTCAAGATTGCGCTTGCCGTTCAACGCGCACGCGGACAGGCGGCACGTACGCGACTGGTCGGCCGGGAACGCGGCTATCACGGCACGGGATTTGGCGGAATTTCGGTCGGCGGTATCGTCAACAACCGTCGCTGGTGGCAGGGGCTGCCCGGCGTCGACCATTTGCCGCACACACACGATCCAGCGCGCAACGTCTTTTCGAAAGGCTTTCCGCTGCATGGTATGGAACTGGCCGATGCGTTGGAACGACTGGTTGCCCTGCACGGGGCGGAGACCATTGCGGCGGTTATCGTAGAGCCGATGGCAGGCTCCACCGGCGTGCTTGTGCCCCCTGTCGGCTATCTGCAACGGCTGCGCGAACTTTGCACGAAGCACGGAGTGATCCTGATTTTCGACGAGGTAATTACCGCCTTTGGACGCGTCGGCGGGGCAACGGCGAGCGGCACATGGGGTGTTACGCCCGATATTATCACGATGGCCAAGGGCTTGACCAACGCTACCGTGCCGATGGGTGCGGTCGCGGTGCACCGTTCGATTCATGACGATGTGGTGAATGCAACTGCTGAGGGTATCGAACTTTTCCACGGCTATACCTATTCGGGCCATCCGCTTGCCTGCGCGGCGGGAATTGCAGCGCTCGACCTCTACCGCGACGAAAGACTATTCGAGAAAGCCGACGAATTGGGGTCCTACTGGGCCGAAGCAGCGCACAGCTTGCGCGGTAAACCGCATGTAATCGACATTCGCACGATAGGCTTGGTTGCGGGGATCGAACTTGCAGCCCGGCCCGATGCGCCGGCAACGCGCGGGACCGAGCTGTTTCATGCCTGTTTCGACAACGGCCTGCTGGTTCGCGCTACTGGCGACACGATCGCACTGAGCCCGCCGCTGATTCTGGAAAAGGCACATATCGACGAGATATTCGAAAAGATCGGAAGTTTGCTCGATCTTTTAACCTAAAAATTCGACGACATTTGTGTGACCTATCAGCTCTTTTTTGAACCTCGACCGCCCCTAGGGAAAAGAGCTGCAGCTTAGAGTGTTTTCGTTTTAAATTGAGGCATATTGAAAGCCCGTTCGTCCCCGGCTTTCGCCGGGGCAGGCTCTGAGTAGCTGTGGTGCCGAAGGCGGCGCTCGCGCCAACCCGCAGGCTGAACAGCGTATCTAAGGACCGCAAGGCTTCGATACGGCACCTCGCTTCGCTCGGCACCTACTCAGCACGAACGGAATTGGTGCCTCAGTCTAAAACGGAAAAGCTCTAATTTTGTAAACAATAAATATCGACCGGTACGGTCAGGGCATCGATTACACGTCCTATGGGATAAGCTGACTTTGCACCTTCTTCGATTGCCGCTTCCAACACTTGCTGCTTTTCGCCACCGCTTATGACAAACATGGTCGTTCGCGCAGCGGCAATGGCCGGCGCAGTCAGCGTTACCCGATCGACCGGTGCTTCAGGCGGCAGTGGATCGGGACGCACGCCGATGGCATGAACACCCTTGGCCGGATTCATTGCCTCTTCAAGATCGGGGCCGGGAAAGATCGAGGCGGTATGGCCGTCGCTGCCCATGCCCAGCCAGACGAGATCGGGTGGCCAGTGCAGATCGGCAAGCCGCGCATTGGCCGCACTCCCCGCCAGTTTGTAGTCAGCGGCTTCGCTGTTAAACGGCAGCACGCGCGCGCCCTTGGGCAGGAATATCTTGGCGAGCATCGCAACATTGGAAAGCGGATCGCTGACAGGTACCAGCCGATCATCGGTGGGAATAATCGTCACGCCCTTCCAGCGAAGCGGTGCTTCAGCCAGTTTTTCCAATATCGGCTTTGGCGTGTTGCCGCCGGGCAAGGCAATCAACGCCTGGCCGCGTGCGTCCAGCGCGCTTTCGATAATGAAGCTGACATCGCCAACGACACCATCGATAAATTCTTCGACCGAATCAAATTCCCACCATTCGATTTCTTCGGCCATATTCGTTTCCTTTACCTATCGTCCAAGCGCAGCTGCCGCGCGTGCCGCAGATTCGATTGCTGCGGTGTCGGGCGCTCCTTTAGCAACAAGCCAGCTGCCGCCAACACATAAAATTTCAGCCACAGCGAGCCAATCGGCTGCGGTCTCATGTCTAATCCCGCCGGTTGGGCAAAATTTGCACTGGCTAAACGGACCGATCAAGGATTTGAGCGCAGGCAGGCCGCCATTCGCCTCGGCCGGGAAGAATTTGAAATGAGTTAGACCGAGGTCGAGCCCGCGCATGATATCGCCTGCATTGGCCACGCCGGGCAGAAAGGGAATGCCCTTTTCCACAGCGGCGATACCCAGCTTGTCAGTCAGGCCGGGGGAGACGATAAATTCACTGCCCGCTGCAATTGCGCCTTCAAGACCCGCCACATCGACGACCGTTCCAGCACCGACGATTGCCCCGGGTACCTTTTTCATCTCGCGGATCGCATCGAGACCGGCTTCGGTACGCAGGGTAACCTCGAGCACGCGCAAACCACCCGCGACCAGCGCCTCGGCAATCGGACGCGCATGGGAAATATCATCGATCACTAACACCGGGATGACGGGCGCGGTACGCATGATCGTTTCGATGGGTTTCATGGCTGTTCCTTATCCATTTTGCCGGGCGAACGCAGCTGCCGCACCAAACAGGCCGGGCTGCGGATGCGTGATGAGCTTGACCGGCAGGCCCGCCATCAATCCTTCGAACCGTCCCTTGGCGCGGAAACGTTCGGCAAAGCCGGAACGCAGAAGCGTATCCTTTATCCGCAGGCCCAGTCCGCCGGCGATCACAACACCGGCGAATCCACCCTGGGCAAGCGCAATATCACCTGCGACGCTGCCTAGCGACAGGCAGAAACGATCAACCGCGGCTGCGGCCAAACTGTCTTCCCCGGACGTGCCCAACGTCCACAAGGCCTTGTCGTCAAGCTGCTGGATCGCCCTGCCCTCGATACCCGCAAGGGTTTCATAAATCTCGAGAAGGCCGGGCCCGGAGACCACCCGTTCGACCGACACCCGGCGATAGCGTTTGCGAAGCCGCGCTAATATGGCATCCTCTATCGTATCCAGCGGGGCGAAATCGATATGCCCGCCCTCTGTGGCCTGGACATGATATTGCCCGCTGGTACGAAGCAGATGCGCGACGCC
>JBOFLS010000178.1:0-25585 GCA_051657985.1 Sphingorhabdus sp.
CCGTTCATCAGATCGCCCAGGCCAGGGCGAATAGTATTTCCATATTCGGTAAACGGCTGCAACAGCACGCACAGCAAACCTGAAACCAGAAAAGCCAGGGGAATGATAAGCGATTTTTTCATTCCATTATCCTTTGAAAATCAAGATTGTTACCAGCCTTTTAGGGACTGTTGAGACTCAAGCTTCTAACTACAAAAACAGTGTCACCCCCGGAGCCGAAGGCGTGCAACGCACATCGGATCGGGGATGACAGGGAAAAAGAAACAAACACTGTGAATCGCAACAGTCCCTAGATGTGCAAGGCCTTTGCATAAGCCCCAAGCACGCTTTCATGCATCATCTCGCTGAGTGTGGGATGCGGGAAGACGGTGTGCATGAAGTCTTCTTCGACCAGCTCGGCGGTTTTGCCGATGGTGTAGCCCTGGATCAGCTCGGTAACCTCGGCACCCACCATGTGCGCGCCCAGAAGCTCGCCGGTTTTCGCATCGAAGACGGTTTTGATGAACCCCTCCGCCTCGCCCAATGCGATTGCCTTGCCGTTGCCGATGAAGGGGAAGTTGCCGACCTTGACCTCGTAGCCCGCTTCCTTTGCCTTGGCTTCGGTCAGGCCCACCGAAGCGACCTGCGGGTGGCAATAGGTGCAGCCGGGAATGTTCTTCGGATCCATCGGATGCGGATGGCTGCCAGCGATCGCCTCTGCCGCGATCACGCCCTCATGGCTCGCCTTATGCGCCAGCCAGGGCGGCGCGGTGATATCGCCGATCGCCCAAAGGCCCGGCACATTGGTTCGGCAGAGCGGATCGGTCTTCAAGAAACCGCGCTCCATCTCCACACCCAACGCCTCCAGCCCGATATTTTCGGTGTTGGGAACGATGCCGATAGCAACGATGCAGTGGGTATATTCGCTTTTGGCGACCTTGCCGTCCTTGTCCTTGATCTCGGCGGTGACGCCTGTGGCGCTGGCTTTCAAGGACTGCACCCCTGCCCCGGTCAGGATCGTCATTCCCTGCTTTTTCAAAGCTTTTTCAAGGAAAGTTGAGACATCGGCATCTTCGACAGGCACAATACGGTCGAGCATTTCGACGACGGTAACTTCCGCGCCCATATCGTTGTAGAAGCTCGCAAACTCGATGCCGATTGCGCCGCTGCCAATGACCAGCAGCTTCTTGGGCATTTCAGGCGGCACCATCGCGTGGCGATAGGTCCAGATGCGTTTGCCGTCGGCGGGCGCAAAGGGCAGGTCGCGCGCGCGTGCCCCTGTTGCAATGATGATGTTTTTGGCAGTGAGTTCTTCGGTTTTGCCATCTTTGGTGACGGTCAGTTTTCCGGGAGCTATGATCGCACCATCGCCCATATGAACGGTGATCTTGTTCTTCTTCATCAAATGCGTGACGCCCTGATTAAGCTGCTTCGCCACCCCGCGCGACCGCTTCACCACCGCATCGATATCCGCGCTGATATTGGCCGCGGTCAGGCCATAATCGCCCGCATGCTGCATATAATGATAAATCTCCGCCGAACGTAAGAGCGCCTTGGTCGGGATACAGCCCCAGTTGAGGCAGATACCACCCAGATTCTCGCGCTCAACAATCGCGGTTTTCAGCCCGAGTTGCGCGGCGCGGATGGCGGCCACATAGCCACCGGGGCCGGAACCGAGGACGATTAGGTCGTAGTTACTCACAAATGCGCTCCATTGCTCAAACCCCTCTCCCCTTGCGGGAGAGGGTAGGGTGTGGGGTCGCCGCGCGTCTGCGCGGCAATATTTTTGACGGCAGCTAGGATGGTTTCGCCTACGTCTTCGATATTGGTCAATATGTCGCTGTTCCAGAAACGCAGTATTTGGAAACCTTGCTCTATCAGATAGGCGTCGCGCGCTTCATCCTGCTTGTTGTCGCTATGCTGGCTGCCATCGGCTTCGATGATCAGGCGATGTTCATAGCAGATGAAATCGACAATATAGAGGTCATCGATAGTTTCCTGCCGACGCCAGCGAAGTTCGCCCAATCGCCTTTGACGTAGCAAATACCAAATCTTCCGCTCTGCATCCGTCGGATTGGCGCGCATGAAACGGGCGCGCTTTATCAGCCACTTCCGCCGCTTCTGAACTTCCGCCAAAGTCACAGCGCAACCTCAAAGCCCTCTCCCCTTGCGGGAGAGGGTTGGGTGTGGGGTCGGCTCGCGTCTGCGAGCCAATAATTCCCTGCACCGTCGAAGAACAAAAGCGTCGCTAACCGCGACGCGACCCCACACCCTCCCACCGCTTCGCGGCGGGCCCCTCCCTCTCCCGCAAGGGGAGAGGGGTTATAAAGTGACATGTTTCACCACTTTTATTATTATCCACGTTACAATATAGGAAAAGATGAAAAAAATGATATGAGCAAATAATTCAGCAGTGCCAAAGTAATCAGGTATTTTGTCTAAAAAATTATCTGGCCCATCATGAATGATTGTTCTGTCGTTCAACCAAACGAAAAGTAGAACGTTGGCTACGCCAGCCACCTTAAGCGCTAGAGCATAATGACGTCTGCTCAAGCCACCAACCCCAAAGGCTTCTCGACCAGTTCCTTGAACACCTTCATCAACTCCGCCCCATCGGCGCCGTCAATCGCGCGGTGGTCGAATGAGCCGGTCGCGCTCATCACCGTCGCGATCGCCAGCGCGTCGTCGACCACATAGGGCCGCTTTTCGCCTGCGCCGATCGCCATGATCATCGCTTGCGGCGGGTTGATGACGGCTTCGAACTGTTTGATGCCCATCATGCCCATGTTGGAGATCGAGGCGGTGCCGCCCTGATATTCGTGCGGCTGCAGCTTGCCTTCCTTCGCCTTTGCGGCGAGCGCGGACATTTCGGTGGAGATGCTCGACAGCGACTTGTTCGCGGCATCGACGATGATCGGCGTGATCAGCCCTGTCGGCACCGACACTGCGACGCTGATGTCGGCCCGGCTGTACATCAGCATCTGATCGCCCGCGAAGCTGACATTGCATTTCGGCACTTGGGAAAGCGCCAGCGCCAGCGCCTTGATCAGCATATCGTTGACCGACAGCTTGACGCCCCGGCCTTCAAGGCTGGCATTGAGTTCGCCACGCAGCTTGAGCAGCGCATCGAGCCGGACATCGACGGTCAGGTAGATGTGCGGCACCGTTTGCTTGCTCTCGGTCAGGCGGCGCGCGATCGTCTTGCGCATATTGGAAAGCTTGACCGCCTCGTGCGGGATGCCCAGGTCGACCAAGGCGGGTGATTGCGTGGAGGGAGGGGGCGGTGCAGATGCGCCTTGCGCTTCGACTGGCTTGGCACCGGTCGTGTTTGCAGACAAAGCAGCGTCCGAACCCGCCCGATCGACATCGTCCTTCACGATTCGTCCGCCGGGGCCCGTGCCGGTCAGCGTTGACAGATCGACCCCGCGTTCGGCGGCCAAGCGCCGGGCAAGCGGGCTTGCCTTTATCCGGTCGCCAGAGGCGGCGGCCGGTGCCGATGCAAGCTTGAGCGAAGCCGGTTCGGGATCGGCCGCCGGATTGGCGCCATAGCCTTTCTCTTCCGGTGCAGGTGAAGCGGCTTCCTGCTTTGCCGACGGTGCAGAAACGGCCGCAGCCGTCGCCTGCGCGGGAACGGCCGGTTTCGCCTCTTCATCCTCTCCGGCTATCATCGCAATAACCGTGCCGACCTTCACCCCGTCGGTTCCTTCGGCGACCAGCAGTTGTGTTACAACCCCTTCGTCTACCGCCTCGAACTCCATCGTCGCCTTGTCGGTCTCGATCTCGGCAATCAAATCGCCCGACGACACCGTATCCCCTTCCTTCACCAGCCAGCGGGCGAGTGTGCCTTCCTCCATCGTCGGGGAAAGCGCGGGCATTTTCAGCTCGATAGGCATAGGGGCATCCTGGTTAAACGGGTCATATTCCGAGCACGCATAAGGGGTTGCTTTCCCCAGCGTCAAGCGGCTTGTGCTTGCACGGGCGGCAGTTTTCGCGCAAGCTATACGAATACATATGAGGGGGCACAGCGGTGCGCACATATCTTGTAGTGATCGACGAGAGCGACGAAGCGCGATTGGCGCTCCGTTTCGCTTCGCGCCGCGCCGCCAGGACGGGGGGTGCGGTGCATATTCTCGCCTTTATCGCCAAGGCCGATTTCGTGGCCTGGGGCGGGGTGCAGGCAACGATGGAGGCCGAGAACCGCGAAAAAGCGGAAGAACTGGTGCGTACGGCCGCCGGTACAATATTCGACGAACTTGGCCTGCAGCCGCAAATCACCATCCGCGATGGCGAAGGCGTCGAGGTGGTGAGAGAAATGTTGGAGGAGCATCCCGAGATCGCAGCCCTTGTTTTGGGCGCTGCCGCACAAGGCGCGCCGGGCCCGCTGGTCGAGCATTTTACAGGGAATAATGCGGGATCGCTCAGATGCCCGGTGATGGTAATTCCTGGGTCTTTGAGCGATGAGCAGCTGGATGAGCTGAGCTGAATCTGGTTTCGCGCGATAGGTCACCATAGCCTGAGCTTGTCGGAAGCGAAGCTGGCCGAAGGCCAACGGTGCCTATTAGGGACTGTGGTGATTTAGGGCCTGGCTACCAGAAATCCTCCCCCTCTGGGGAAGACGCTTAATCGCCTCATTCCCCCACCGTCAGCCGCTATCGCGTCTGCCACCTCCCCCAATGGGGGGGGATTTGGTGAAACTCCACACGTCCTAGGCTGTAGGGATTTATCGGCCGTAACTTTCAAAACAAAGCTCGTCATTCCCGCGAAAGCGGAAATCCATCTCCTGAGGTTCGATTTTAAGTTGTGCCCGTGGTGTAAAATTAACGCTCAGCAGATGGATTTCCGCTTTCGCGGGAATGACGAAGATATTGTAATTAAATTCATTTTTTTCCTGAGTTCCCGCAGGCTCTAGCTTCAGCGCAAACCTTGCAGCGTCGTTAGCCCTCGGCCAGCTTCGCTTCCGACAAGCTCAGGGCTAGGATTGTATTCCAACTTAATGTGTTCGCATGGAGGTACGGAGGAAATGAGAGCCATCTCTGCGCCCTCTGCGCGAACGGAAAAATCAGCGCCGTTTCTTACCCTGATGCCGGATGTTCGAGGGGCGCCCCCGCTTGCCCACCAAATGCTTGCCACGATGTTTCAGACCTGTAGGCCGTTCGGATCGGTTGGCAGCATGGCTCCCCCCCTCAGGTAATTCAAACCGCAAGGCTCCCGATACCGGACTGGCCTCGGCCAGGCGCAATTTCAACCGCATACCGGGCCGATACTCATCGCCGCTATCCTCTCCAGTCAGCGCTTGGCGGGCTTCGTCATAGTGGAAACGCTCGGCTCCAAGGGTTGAGACAGGAACCAAGCCATCGCCGCCAATGGCCTCTACTGTTGCGAAAAAGCCGAAATTCTGCACGCCAGTAATCCGCGCATCGACAATTTCCCCGACATGGGCTGCCAGATAGGCTGCGACATAACGGTCCACAGTCTCGCGCTCTGCCTCCATCGCCCGGCGCTCGGCGCGACTGATCGTTTCGGCGGTCACGTTAAGACGTTCAAAGTCTTTTGTAGAAAGCCCCGTTACCGACTTGATATCCCTGTCTTTCGGTGCAGGCATTTCCAATCCATAGGCACTCACCAATGCACGGTGCACAATAAGATCGGCATAACGGCGTATTGGCGAGGTAAAGTGTGCATAACTGCCCAGCGCCAACCCGAAATGCCCTGCATTCTGGGGCGTGTAGAAAGCTTGCGTTTGACTGCGCAACACCGCTTCCATGATTTGCGGGCGGATTTCATCATTGTCGATTTTGGCAAGAATGGCATTGAATGTCGATGGCCGGATCACCTGCCCCAGGGCGAACTCGATGTCGAAGGTTTTGAGATAATCCTTCAGCGCCACCAGCTTTTCCCGGCTGGGCTCTTCATGCACCCGGTAAATCAGCGGAGATTTCTTTTCCTCCAACGCCTTGGCAGCGGCAACATTGGCGGCAATCATGAAATCCTCGATCACCTGATGCGCATCCAGATGCTCGCGCACCGCGACACCGGTTACCCGGCCTTCATCGTCCAGCGTAATCCGCCGCTCGGGCATATCGATGCCCAATGGATTGCGCTTATCGCGCGCTTTTTTGAGCAGCCTCCAGCAGGCCCAAAGGGGTTTTAAAGCAGACTCAATCCTTGGATGATCAAGTTTCCCATCAATCGCGTCTTGCGCATCTTGGTAGGGAATATTGGCGGAAATCCTGGCCACAGCGCGCACAAAACGCCATGACGTCACCTGCCCGCCCGCATCGATCTGCATATGGCAGGCCAGCACCGCCCGGTCTTCCCCTGCCCGCAAAGAGCATTTATCCGAAGACAGCGCATGCGGCAGCATGGGCACAACCTGGTCGGGGAAATAAACGCTATTGCCACGCTTCGCCGCTTCTCTATCGAGCGCGCTGCCGGGGCGAACATAGTAACTGACATCGGCTATCGCGACGATCGCCTTATAACCGCCTGCATTTTTGGGATCGTCATCGGGTGAGGCCCAGACCGCATCGTCAAAATCGCGGGCGTCGCGCGGATCGATGGCGATGATAGGCAAATGGCGCAGATCTTCGCGACCGTCAGTCGCAACAGGCAAATCATGCACTAGCCTGGCCTCAGCCTCGACCTCTTCGGGCATTTCAAACGGAATGCCATATTTATGGATAGCAATCAGGCTGAAGCTGCGCGGGGCGAAGGGATCGCCCAGCACTTCGGAAACCTTAGCCTTTTTCTGTCCTGCCCTGCCGCCAAGCTCGGCCAGCACCAGATCGCCGGGCTTGGCCTCGCCCAGTTCGAACAGCGGAATATCGAAACGCGCTTTCTTGTCCGCCGATTTCAGCCAGAAACGGCCATTGCCGCCATCCTCGACGACACCCAAAATCTGCTCGTTCGTCTTGGCGAGCTTCTTCATCGGATGGGCAAGCCAGCCTTTGCCCGCCTCTTCGGTGCGGGCGAGGATACGGTCGCCGATGCCCAGCGCGCCTTTGCGCCCACGCTCGACAACCCGTAGCTTGGGCATCGGCACGCCTTCCGCTTCCCACCGCTCAGGTACGGCGATCGGCTGATTGCCATCCACATCAACGATCTTCAGCACCGTTACCCGCGGCACCCCGCCCATTTTGTGAAACGCCCGCCCCGGTGCCAGATCGACCAGTCCTTCATCGGTCATATCGCGCAGCAAGGCCTTGAGCGCGATCTTCTCACTGCCTTTCAGGCCGAAGGCACGCGCAATCTCTCGCTTTCCGATAGGTTCTTTCGATTGTTCAATAAATTCGAGAATTTGCTGGCGACTAGGGAGACCGGGCTGTGTGGTTTTTTTCATAACCGCTTCGTAGCCGCGATTGCAGCGAATGTCACAAAGCGATTGGGTTACTTATATTTCTCCAGCCACAATGTGCGCTTATATGTTTCATCCGCCATGCAAAGATAAACATCGGCAGGATCGGTGTAACCCTCACCTCTAGGCTCGTCGCGTTCCTGACATCTGCTGTCCCGCTGTTTGATCCATGCACGTTGCAAATTGCGCAGCTTTGTCTTTCCAGCCTGATTTTGACGCTTCATGACCATCGCATAGGCCTGATTGAGACTTTGGTCCCGAATATCCCATTCTATCTTTGCGCAATCCGTGGTCGCATAGTCGCCATTGGCCATGCAGCTATCATAGCTGTCGCTTATCTTTTTGGAAATGGACAAGCCCCCCAGAAGAAAAGCCGATGGGGCGATAGTGCCCAAGCCAATCGAGACCGCTGCAAGGGAAATAAACTGTATCATTTATATTTTTCCAGATAGATTATACGCCTGATCGTTTCATTGATCATGCAGCTTTTCCAGGCAAAATGCGCACCGGTGCCGCCTTCCCATTCCGCACGCTCTTCTGTGCAAATCGCGTCGCGGTTCTTGATCCAGCGACGTTGCAGATCGCGCAATTTGGTTTTGCCCGCTGCATTCTGTCTTGCCATCACCATTTTATAGGCTTGGTTTAGACGGGCATCCTGCCTGTCATATTCAGTTTCGGCGCAGTTTTGCATGCCATAGGTCGACATGCCTTCCCGGCTTTCCAGGCAGGCGGTATAGGTTTTGGTATAGCGCATTTTAATTGGGTCGGGACTTTTGCCAACTACCGCTCCAGCAGTTAGCAGGATGGCGGATGATGCAATTATAACCTTGGCCGCAAGACCTATCTTGATCGGTTTCATCAATACGCCCTCCCAATTAGTATACGTTCAACCCCCTTTTCGCCTGTAAAGAAACATGACCCTGTCACGGGTGCAGCGTCTATTGGCGTATTACGCATGGTGAGTTTAAGCGCCTTTAGCTGCTCGACAATCTTATTCAGCGCCTCGCCTGTTGGCCGCGCCCATTCTACCTCTACCCAGCCTGGTGCCTCTGCCTTGTCATGAAAGAATGCAGCAAGATTGCTCACATCGCGGTGGATATTCGCCTCAAGCCTGGCTTTCGCTTCGTTATAGAGCGTATTCTGTATTCGTGTCAGCAGCTGCACCACATTGAAGGGACAAGAGACAGACGAGAGATCATCGCGAAGCATGAATATCTTATCCGCCTTACCTTCATCAGTATACAGCTTGTCCCGGCATTGCAGCGCGACTTTGTTTTCGGCAATGTCGCGGGGGCCGATTTCGATAAGGATCGGCGCGCCTTTCTTGATCCAGCTCCAGCGTTTGTTGGACGCCTTGATCGCTTTGGCATCAAGCAAGACACGCACAGGTTCGCCAAATGCGTTTAGAGCACCGATTTCAGAAACCAAGGAGCGGCAATATTCCAGAATAGCCTCGTCGCCCTCATCTTCGCGCAGCATGGGGATAATTACCACCTGATGCGGTGCGATTTGCGGCGGGCAGCGCAGGCCATCATCGTCTCCGTGCGTCATGATGACGCCGCCGATCAGGCGGGTCGAGACGCCCCAGCTGGTCGTATGTGCGAATTGCTGGCTGCCCTCCTTGTCCTGATATCTGATCCCCGACGCCTCGGCAAAACCGGTACCCAGATAATGCGAGGTGCCCGCCTGCAAGGCTTTACCATCCTGCATCATCGCCTCGATCGAGTAGGTCGCAACGGCGCCCGGAAAACGTTCATTCTCCGGCTTTTCGCCCGCCACAACCGGCATCGCGAGCGGCCCTTCGGCAAAGGCGCGGTACATTTCCAGCGCACGGATCGTTTCATGCATGGCATCGTCGCGCGTCGCATGCGCGGTATGGCCCTCTTGCCAAAGGAATTCGCTGGTGCGCAGAAACATCCGCGTGCGCATTTCCCAGCGTACGACATTGGCCCATTGGTTGACCATCAGCGGCAGGTCGCGCCAGCTTTGCACCCAGCGGGACATGGCGGCACCGATCACCGTTTCTGATGTGGGGCGGACGACCAGCGGTTCTTCCAATTTCGATGCCGGATCGGGGATCAGCCTACCCTTACCGTCTCCGACCAGGCGATGATGCGTGACCACCGCCATTTCCTTGGCAAATCCCTCGACATGATCGGCTTCCTTCTCAAAGAAAGACAAGGGAATGAACAGCGGGAAATAGCAATTTTCGACGCCTGCTTTCTTGATTTCGGCGTCCATCAGTTTTTGTATGCGTTCCCAGATGCCATAGCCCCAAGGCCGGATCACCATACAACCGCGTACTCCGCTCTCCTCGGCCAGGTCGGCTTCAGAGATAACCTCTTGATACCAAGCGGCGAAATTCTGTTGACGTGTGACGGATAGCGCATGTTTCATGAGCGCAGCCCCTAGCGGCTTGAATGCCGGGCTGCAACTGCGGCGCAATTCAATCTTTCGAAAGCTTGTCGATCTTCGCCTGCAATTCGGCGATCTGCCGTTTCAGATCCTCGATATTATCCTGCGGCTTTTGTTTTTTCCCGGCCAAATTGCCCAGATTGGGAACGAAAGCGTCTCTCGCGGCACGCATCATTTCGATATTCTGCTTGGCGATATGACCAAAAGGACCCGATGTAATCGCGCTTTCAATCACATCCTGCACCTGTTTCTGGTTCTTGCGGAAATTATCCATCGAACTTTCCAGGAATTGGGGTACCAGCCCCTGCATCGAATCCCCGTAAAGCGATATGATCTGCCGTAGAAAATTGACCGGCAGCATGCCCTGTCCGGTGTTTTCCTCCTCCATTATTATCTGCGTGAGGATGTTGTGCGTGATGTCTTCCCCGGATTTGGCATCGATGACCTTGAATTCGATGTCCTTGCGGGTCAGTTCGGCTAGATAATCGAGAGTGATATATTTCGACGAGCTCGTATTATAGAGGCGCCGGTTTGCGTATTTTTTTATGATGACCGGTTCGTCACCATCTAAATCACCGGATTTGCGTGCCATATTCTGTTCCTTTAATCGTCGGATTTCTCTAGCATCAGAATATGACGCACCGCAACAATTTGCACGATCCCTATGCGTTTAGGATGACATCGTCCTAAAGCGGGAACGTCATGCAGCCTATAAATTGAATGATAGCCTGTGGCGAATTGGCAACAGCTTTCGAAAATTCCCGCTGCGCTTTTTAAGACGCTTGCGCCCTTCCCCGGCTTCGCTCTAGTGGCAAGATTAACGTAAAATGAAAACTGGGGAGTTTCCAATGAAAAAATCGCGTTTGCTCGTGACCGGCTCTTTGCTCGGGCTGGCAATGTTCACAGCCGTGCCGGCATTGGCGCAGAATACCGACGGCCAAACACCGTCACCCGCCGCCGAAGAGGAGGAGGATGAAGCCGGAGAGGAAGAAGACGATGCTCCGATCCTGGTTACGGGCTCGCGCATCTCGCGGCCGACTCTCGAATCTGCCGTTCCTTTGACTTCGGTTACCGTCGACGACATCACCGGCACCGGTGAGGTGTCGCTCGGCGATGCGCTCAACGACCTTCCTTCGTTGCGATCGACGTTCTCGGCGGGTAATTCCAGTCGTTTCATAGGTACCGCCGGTCTTAGTCTTCTCGATCTTCGCGGTTTGGGCACCGACCGTACTTTAGTTCTTGTTAATGGTCGTCGTCATGTAACTTCAACCCCGGGCGACAATGGCTTCGACGTAAACACTATTCCGATCGATTTGGTTGACCGAATTGATATTGTCACTGGCGGTAACTCGGCGATTTATGGTTCAGATGCCGTTGCCGGCGTCGTCAACTTCGTGATGAAAAAAGATTTTGATGGTATCAAGCTTCAAGGCCAGGGTGGCCTTTCGTCGCGCGGTGATCGTGGTACCTATTTCATAAGTGCTCTTGCTGGTACTAATTTTGCAGATGGCCGGGGAAATCTCACTGGCTCATTTGAATATACGCGTCAGCAACCGCTCTATTTTCGTCAACGTGACACGCTAACTGGTGCGTTTAGCGGTCGTTGCCAATACAATCTAACCGAACCTACTGCCGGGGAACCGGCTGCTGGTGATGGCATACCCGATCAGACATTTGTTTGCGGTGTACGAAATTCAACAATTAGTAATGCTGGAACTATTGGGGCACTGGATCCTGCATCTAGTCCAACACGCCGCTATTTGCGTTTTAACGATGCAGGCGATATCGTTATTGATACTCCTACACAGGCTTTTTCACCATTCGGTAGCACTAACCAGATTGGCGGCTTGGGGTCGACTTTGCGTGATACGGGCAGCCTGCTAGCAGAAGTTGATCGCTATGCGTTCAATGTTTTGGGCCATTTTGATGTTTCTGATGCCTTCCGTCCGTTTATCGAAGCCAAATATGTTCGCGTAGATGTTTCGGGTGAAGGGCAACCAAGCTTTTTCACTAGCGTTCCAGGAACGCTTGGTGGACCTCCATTCCGTTGCGATAACGGTTTTCTATCTGCGCAAAATCTGTCACAAGTCCGTACGTTAGGTCTCTGCACCACTACTGTTGCGGGTACAACTGTTCCAGGCAGCGCAGTTTTGCGTGGAAGTCCGACTCAAACATTCCCACTTGCCCGTTTCAATATTGATTTTGGCGGCCGTAGGTTTGAAGGGACGCGTGAAACTTACAGAGCAGTCGCAGGCGTTGAAGGTACATTCAACGATGACTGGAAATATGAAGTCGCGGTTAATTATGGCCGGTTTGAAGCCAATGGCTTAAATCGCAATAATTTGCTGATCTTTGATGTAGACGGAAATCCAGCAGGTTTTAACGTCGCCATAGACTCGGTAATTGCTCCTACAGGATTTACGGGAACAAATTTTGCGACCAACAGTGCCGGTCAGCGTGTAATCTGCCGTATCAATGCTGTGACCAATGTTGATCCCAATTGCGTACCCTTTAATATCTTTGGCAATGGGGTGTATGATCAGCGCGCGTTCGATTATAGTCATGCTGATAGCGTCACGACGGAATTTGCGAGCCAATTTGTGGTATCGGCCTTTTTAGGTGGTGATTTGTCTCAACTGTTCGAGTTGCCAGGGGGACCAGTTTCATTCGCATTTGGTGCGGAATACCGCAAAGAAAAGGCACAGGTCGACTATGACGAACTTACTTCCAGTGGTGGTACGTTCCTGAATGCGTTGCAAGATTTTGATCCACCTGCACTATCAGTTAAAGAAGCTTATGGTGAAGTATATTTCCCATTGCTTAAAGATATGCCTTTTGCACAAGAGCTATCCCTAAATCTTGCGGGCCGTGTTTCAAAATACAATAAGGCTGCAGGTGATACCGGAACTGTATACGCATATAATATTCAAGGTATTTATGCTCCCGTAGAAGATATCCGTCTGCGTGGTGCTTATGCAACTTCAGTACGTGCACCAACACAGAGTGACTTATATACCGATCTGAGCGATAACTTCGGCGGCGTAAGCGATCCTTGCGACGTGCTGTTCATTGCAACCAACAGCAACTTTGCTACAAATTGCGCTTTGGTTGGAGTTCCCGCAAACTTTGTCAACACCGCCGCCCGTGCTCAGACCTTACGGTTCCTGCAGGGCGGCAATGAACGGCTTTCAGCTGAAAAAAGCCGAAGCATTACAGTCGGAGGTGTATTCAAGCCAAGTTTCGTTCCAGGTCTGACAGTTACGGTCGACTATTACGATATCAAGGTTCGGTCGCTTATTGCTGCCCCATCATTGCAAGGCATTCTGAATGCATGCTACGGTAGCCCGCTGGCACCGGCGGTCAATCCATTCTGCTCGGTAACGGACGACGAAGACACCGGCCTTTTCGGACGCAACCCCGACGGAACTTTCCCGTTCTATGTTGGACAATCGACATCGGTAAACTACGCCTTGCAACGTGCTAAAGGGATCGATTTCGACATCGACTATCGTAAAACCTTCGACAATGGGGATAAGATCCGTTTCAGCGTCATTGCGACGCGGGCACTCACGTTGGACAACTTCATCGATCTTGCAATCCCCGAGCTACCCAATCGTCAGTTGAGTGAACTCGGCGATCCTCAATGGTCAGGAAGCTTTGTTTTCGATTATGATTTTGGCGAGTTTGATATCCGTTATGCTGCTCGCTACATTGGCAAACAAACTATTGGCGCATATGAGACGCAAAATGCTTATACCGGATATTGCCCAGCAACTGGCGTAACGCCAAATACCGGTGGGAATAATGGCCCCGCCGTTCCCTGCACCGCAGGAACATTGGTAAAGGTTGCTCCGAACAATCTTGATGCATTTGATCGCGTCTATTATCCAGATGCCCTCTATCACGACATCCGCATTGGCTTTGACGTGGCAGAGAAGTTCCGCTTCTATGCCGGGGTCAACAACCTACTCGACAAGCAACCCCCGCTGGGTTTGCTTGGTACTGCCGGTGGCGATCCGTTTGACAGCTTTGGCCGCAATTTCTTTGTTGGCTTCCGCGCAGACTGGTAACAGGCATTTGATAAATAATACAAAAAAGGGCGCCCCGACAGGCGCCCTTTTTTATTGCTGCCGCACAATGGCGGAAGCAGCGCGTATCAACTCCAGATCCGCTCCGCGCGCTTTCCCAGGCCCGTCAATAATTCATATTGCGACATTCCGGATAGCGCTGCTGCCGTTTGCAGATCGAAAGCGATTTCCACCCAATCCCCTTCAGACAGGTCCGGCACCAAACTGGCATCGACCGTCAGCAAATCCATTGAAACGCGGCCGAGCACCGGCATGTCATGACCTTTGAAACAAGCGCGTCCTTTGCCTGAAAACCCGCGCCAATATCCATCCGCATAACCGATCGAAAGCGTCGCTACGCGGGTATCCGTACTACAGCGAAAGCTTGCATTATACCCGACCGGCTGCCCCGCCGTCAGGTTTCTGATCTGTAATACTCTCACCTCGATGCGAACAACCTGGGCGATCCCGCTGCGTTGCTCAGGCCTGGCAATGCCGCCGTAAAGCGCAAGCCCCGGTCTGGTGAGATCGAAATGGAATTTGCGGTCCAGCATGATCCCGGCGCTGTTGGCCAGGCTTTTTCGGTTGCAGACGATTGTACCCGCCATCCGCTCGAAAGCTTCGAGCTGCTCTTCGTTTTGCGCCACGTCTTCGTCAGCCGATGCCAGATGCGACAGCGCGATATCGATCTCCAGCCCCTCGAACAGCTCCGCATTCATCTGTTCGGGGCCGATGCCCATTCGGTTGATTCCGCTGTCGAGCATGACATGGCATCGCCCGCCGCCGCTTTCACGCCACAAGGCAAGCTGTCTGGCCGTATTGAGCACCGGTATGGCGCCAAGCTGTCTGGCATAGGCAAGATCGTTTTCGTCCACCCCGTTCAAAACGGCAATTTGCGCGGAGGGAATTTGATCGGCAATTGCCGCGGCCTCGGCCCAGTGCGCCACGAAAAAATCTCTGCATCCAGCCCGTGCAAGACGGGGCGCGACATCACGGGCACCAAGACCATAGGCATCAGCCTTTATAGCAGCCCCGCAAGCCGCAACGCCGCTTCGTGCCGCCAGCCATTTCCAGTTCGAAACCAGCGCATCGCCATCCAGGCGCAGACGCAAGGGGGAAGACGGCGTCAATCGAGTTCCTTGTCGCGATTTTCCGGCAGCCAGATCAGGCTGACGATAAAGGCCATGGCGGTTACGGCAATACCGTACCACAAGCCGTTAAACGCGCCGCCCGTTTTCACAACGATATATTGCGAGATAAGCGGCAGAAATCCGCCAAAATAGCCCGTTCCGATATGATAGGGAATGGACATGGAGGTATAACGTATCTTTGCGGGAAACATCTCGACCAGGATCGCTGCAACCTGCCCATATGTCATCGCCGACAAAGCCACCAGTGCGGCTACCACCAATATGACGACCAGGCCGTTGCGTTGCGCCGGATCGGATTTGTCGGGATAGCCCGCCGCCTCCAGTGCGGCGATATAGGCTTTTTCATCGAAACCCGCGACCTCGGTTGTACCGACTTTCAGCACGACCCCATCCCCGGATTCCTTGGAATAGCTGATTCCCCGCTTGGAAAGAAAGTTCAGCGCCTTTGCGCATTCGGTTTCATGCTTGCTTGAAAAGACGTTGAAATTGCACTCGGGGGTAACCAGCGTGACGGGCGAGGCTGCCGTCGCCTTCGACAGCGCCGGATTTGCGGCATCGGCCATTGTGTAGAACAACGGAAAAGTGAGCAGCATCGATAGCGCATAGCCGGTCAACAATATGCGCTTGCGGCCATAATGATCGGAAAGCCAGCCCGCCGCCACATAGAGCGGCGCAGCCAGCGCCGCGCCAACCGCCATGTAGAGCAAGGCGTCGGTTTCAGGCACACGCGCGGTACCGGTAAGGAAATAGAGTGTGTAGAATTGCGATGTGTAATAGATGACCGTCAGACCGGCTGCGACCCCGAACATCGCCACGAAAATCCGCTTTACATTGCCCGGATAACGGAAACTTTCGACGAACGGGTTTTTCGAAACGGTACCAGCCGCTTTCATCGCTGCGAAAACAGGGCTTTCCGATAGTTTCAGCCGGATCCACAACGAAATCGCGAGCAGCAGGATCGAGATTAGAAAAGGTATCCGCCACCCCCAGGATTCAAACTCATCGGTGCTCATGATACTGCGCGAGATCAGCACAACTATTACCGCAAGCAGAAACCCGCCCGCGACCGAGGCCTGGATCCAGCTGGTATATTGCCCGCGTTTTCCAGGCGGGGCGTGTTCGGCAACATATATTGCCGCCCCGCCATATTCGCCGCCGAGCGCCAGACCCTGCAAGCACCGCATGAGCAGCAGCAGCCCCGCTGCCCAAACCCCTGCGGTTGCAAAGGTCGGCAGAAAACCGATCGCAGCGGTTGCCCCGCCCATCAACGAGATCGTGATGAGGAATGTATATTTGCGTCCGATCCTATCGCCCAGATAGCCGAAGACGATCGCACCCAAGGGCCGCACGCCAAAGCCTGCGCCGAAGACAGCCAAGCTTGCGAGAGTGGCGGCTGTCGGGTTATCGGAAGGGAAAAAAAGCTTTCCGATCAACGCACCCAATATGCCGTAGACGAAAAAATCATACCACTCGAAGACCGTGCCCAATGACGAGGCTGTTATCACCAGCCGGTCGCGTTTCGGATCGATTACGATATCGCCCGATGCCTGTGCCGTTGCCATTGAACTTCCCTTCCCAACTTACGCTTTGCGTTTCTCTTACTTGTTGACGCGTGCCATTCAAGCCTTGTTGCGTTCATTTAATTGCACAGTTAACATTGCCGTTCGAGAGTGAGGACGAGTGCGATGCTGACCAAGGGCGATGAATATCCTGTTCACCAGACGGCAGAGCCTATCGCTTTTTCGGGGACCGACCGAAATTTCTACGATCGCTTTTTCTTTTGCGGATATCGTTCAGACGGGTCCGGTTATTTCGGCGGAGCTTTCGGCGTCTATCCGCATCTGAATATCGCCGATGCGCATTTTTCGGTGCTTCGCGATGGCGTGCAGCATTGCATCCACGCTTCACGGATTTTGGGGTTCGAGCGTATGGACCTGCATTGCGGCCCGGTCCGTATCGAAATCCTTGAGCCGCTACGGACCATCCGCCTGGTCGTGGAAGAATATGAGGGTATTTCTGCGGACCTGATTTTCGAAGGTCGCTCTGCCCCCATACAGGAACCGCGCTTTACCAGGCGAAATGGCACGAGGATGATGATGGATGTTACCCGGTTTACGGTAAACTGTCATGTCCGTGGCTGGGTTGAAGTCGACGGCAAGCGCGAAAATTATGACGGCGCGTTCGGTACGCGTGATCGCAGCTGGGGCGTGCGGCCTATCGGTGCGCCCGATCCACAGCCGCAGGTGCCGCCGATAATGCCGCAATTCTACTGGCTCTGGGCGCCGACCAATTTTCCCAATCTATCGCTTTATGCGCATGTCAACGAGGATGAGAACGGCACGATCTGGAACCGGCGCACGACACTGATGATGGATGGTGCACAGCAGCAGGGCGGGATGCATCTGCACGACGATCGCTTCACGGTCGATTGGCAGGTCGGCAAACGTCACGCAGCGTCGGCAAGGCTCGACGTGCGCGACGATAGCGGGCGCGAACATGTCGTGTCATGGCAGCCGATCGACCTCTTCATGATGAAGGGTATAGGCTATGGCCATCCCGAATGGAGCCACGGCGGTTTCAGGGGCGAACTTGCGGTCGAGCGGGAAGATTTCAGGCCTGCCGATCTCGATACCATATTGCTGCCGCATTTGCACATTCAGCATGTCGCCATTGCGCGGCATGAAGGCGGCGGGGCAAGTTCGGACGGAATCGGTATTCTCGAGCAACTAACAATCGGTCCGCATGGCCCCAGCGGCTTTAAAGGGCTGAACGATGGAAAAGACGCGTAACCTGCCTGTACTGGCGCTTGAAGACATCACGCCCGAATGGCTGACAGACCTGATGGCAAGGAAAGGCCATGATGTCAGGATCGCATCGGTCGAAGCCCACCCGATAGGCACCGGGCAAGTCGGCGCGACCTATCGCCTGAAGCTGGGTTATGCCATGGATCCAAAAGGATGCCCGCCCACCCTGGTCGCCAAACTGCCGTCGAAAGACGATCTCAGCCGCGCTACGGGCAAGTTGCATCTTACCTATCTGCGCGAGAGCCGATTTTATCGGGATTTCGCAGGCAAGAGGCCAATGGCGGTGCCCGATCATCTCTATATCGCTTTCGATGAAGACAGCCACGCTTTCACCCTGATCATGCAGGATCTACCCCGGCATGTTCCCGGCAATCAGCTGGCTTTTCCTTCATTTAGAGAAGCGGAGCTTGCAATGGATGCCGCCGCGTCCATTCATGCCGCCTGGTGGGGCGATCCAATGCTCGATACGCTCGATTGGCTCAATGGAACGAAAGCGGCCCCGCCTTTGCTCGACGTCGATAGTCTATATTCGGCCTTATGGCCCGCCTTTTGCGATCGCTACGGCAGACGGGTAACAGTAGAGATGCGGCGCGTCGGAGATGCTTATATGGGCAAGATCGGCAAATGGATCGAAACACGAAACGGACCGCGCTGCCTGACGCACAACGATTTTCGCCCTGATAATATGTTATTTGCGGCTAGCGATCCGCAACGACCGATCGTGATCGTCGATTGGCAAACCGCGGGTGTGGGCATAGGCGCGGGCGATATCGCCTATTATACCGGCACAGCCTTGGATCCGAAAACGCGTGCATCACAAGAGCACGTCCTGCTGAGGCGTTATCGCGATGCCCTGCTTGCCAAGGGGGTACCTGGCGGCGATCTTAAGGATTTATGGCATGATTATCGCAGCGCCGCCTTTGCAGGCTTCCTCATGGGATCGACTGCCGCAATGGTCGTCACGCAGACCGATCGCGGCGACGCCATGTTCCTTGCCATGTGCGAACGTTCGGCGCGCATGGTATTGGATCATATGGAGATTGCATTGCCCCGATAAACGATCACAAAGTAGGTCGGATCGGAGACACCTTGCGATCTTCGCCATCCTGCGATGCTTCGACCGCAACCATGGCATCATGATCAGCGAAAATGCGTTCGATTTCCGCGCGCTTTTCCAGCATCATGTGCGCTATGCCCGGGGCCAGGCTCTCGCCCTCTCCCACGCGACCCAGCAAGGATGCCAGATCGCTGACCGTTGCCTCTATCGGTGATCTGAAATATTGTCCTTTGCTATCGAAATAGCCTGTACCTGTACGAGCCATATTCATTCTCCGCCATCTGCCCCTCCGTTATCAATCGAATTTGGGCCAAATCGCGACCAGAACCATGAATACCATGATTCGCAGCAGCAATAAAAGACTATTGATTTGGAATGCGATGAGCTGAATTCTTGGCTAGTTTAGGAGCTCCATAATATGAAACGGCAATTTATCGATCTGTCTATTCCAATCACCAATAATGTAGTTTCAGATCCGCCCGTAATGCGTCCGCAAATCACATATATGACCCATGAGAACACTTGGGAGCAGATTGCGCTGTTTTTTCCCGGACTGACCCGCAATGACCTGCCCGACGGGGAAGGCTGGGCTGTAGAGAGCGTGACGCTATCGACCCACAATGGCACGCATATGGACGCGCCTTGGCATTATCATTCGACAACCGATTGCGGAGCCTCACCTGCATCGTCGATCGATGAAGCGCCGCTGGATTTATTCTTCCGCCCCGGCGTGAAACTCGATTTTTCAGACAAACCATATGGATCCGTCGTGACGGCTGCGGAAGTGGAGGCCGAACTGTCGCGTATCGGACATGAACTCAAACCTTTCGATATCGTACTTGTTCAATCGGGCGCTGTGTACGGTACGGAAAATTTTACCGATCAGGGCTGTGGAATGGGTGCGGAGGCGACACTTTACCTCACCGAACGGGGCGTGCAGGTCGTCGGCACCGACGCCTGGAGCTGGGACGCGCCTTTTTCCCACACCGCCAAGCGCTGGGCCGAAACCCGCGATCCAAGCATTATCTGGGAGGGGCATAAGGCGGGGCGGATCAAGCCTTATTACCAGATAGAGAAACTCACCAATTTGGAATCGATCCCGGCAACCGGCTTCATGTTGAGTTGCTTTCCGGTCAAGATCGAGCAGGCAAGTGCCGGGTGGATCAGGGCAGTGGCGATTTTGGATTGAGTTTAACGGTAGCCTGTGAAGAGCTACTTTTACTATTCTTGCCGGCCTTCCCCTCTACTCTATTCCATCTCCAATATCACGGCATCCACGGCTAGGCTCTCCCCTTGCTTGGCGTTTAACGCTTTGACCACACCGGACTTTTCAGCGCGCAGGATATTTTCCATCTTCATGGCTTCCACCACCGCGAGCGGTTGCCCGGCCTCCACCTTATCCCCTGCCTCTACGTGCAGTTGCACCAAAAGGCCTGGCATGGGGCAAATGAGATATTTGGAAAGATCGGGCGGGACCTTTTCGATCATGTGATCCGCAAGATGTGCAATATGCGCGGGGAGGACGCGGACATTGTGCGATGCGCCGCGTGTAGTCAGACGGAAGCCGCCCGCTATTTTCACGATCTTGACGGCGATCTGCTCACCCTCAACCTCTGCTGTAATCAGCCTGTCGCCGGGTGTATATTCCATGCTGAGGTTAACGGGTTCATCGTCAACCTCAATATCATCGCCATAAAACGCAACATCATGCAGGATATCCTGCATTTTGATCTGCCATTTGCTTGGCGGATCGAGGGTATCCCCCAACTGTCCGTCAATCTGGCGTGCGCGTTCGGCCTCGGCAGTCGCCACAAATCCGATAATGGCGACTAACTTACGTTGCAGACTGATCGACGTCGGCGCACCCTGAAAGCCGTCTGGATATTCCTCTGCGATAAAGCCTGTGGTCAATTCGCCTGAGCGGAAGCGCGGGTGCTGCATAATGGCAGAAACAAAATCGATGTTGTGGCCAAGGCCTTCGATTTCGAAGCGATCAAGCGCTTCAATCTGCTTGTCGGCAGCTTCGTCGCGGGTTGCACCCCATGTCACCAGTTTGGCGATCATGGGGTCGTAGAACATGCTGACTTCGCCACCTTCCTCGACGCCGTCGTCGACTCTTACGCCGTCCATTCCTCTCAACACTAAATCGGCACTCCCCTCGCCGTTCGCCTCGAGCGAAGACGAGAGGCCGTGAGGTCGCGCGCCACCGCTGGGTGTCTCGTCTTCGCTCGACACGAACGGAACTGGAGAGCGGTATCTGACGAGACGCCCCGTTGATGGCAGGAAGCCGCGATAGGGATCTTCCGCATAAACGCGGTTCTCAATCGCCCAACCGTCAATCTTGATAGCATCCTGTGTGAAGGCCAATTTCTCGCCATAAGCCACGCGGATCATCTGTTCGACCAGATCGATGCCCGTGATGCATTCGGTAACGGGATGTTCCACCTGCAAACGCGTGTTCATTTCGAGGAAGTAGAAGCTCTCGCCCGATGGGTCCGCGCCGGAGACGATCAGCTCCACTGTGCCCGCCGAATAATAGCCCACCGCCCGCGCCAGCGCGACGCATTGTTCGCCCATGGCCTTGCGCATCTTGGGGCTGACGAAGGGCGAAGGCGCTTCCTCCACCACCTTCTGGTGCCGCCGCTGGATCGAGCATTCGCGCTCGTTCAGATAGAGGATATTGCCGTGCTGGTCGCCCAAGATCTGAATTTCGATATGGCGCGGGTTGAGGATGAATTTCTCGATAAACACGCGGTCGTCGCCGAACGAGTTCAGCCCCTCACGCTTGGTCGCTTCAAAGCCTTCGCGCACATCCTGCTCGGAGTACGCCAACCGCATCCCCTTGCCGCCACCGCCAGCAGAGGCCTTCATCATCACCGGATAGCCAATCTCCGCCGAAATTTGCACCGCATGTTCGGTATCCTCAATCTCACCCACAAAGCCCGGAACGACATTGACGCCCGCCTGCATGGCGAGTTTCTTCGACTCAATCTTGTCCCCCATCGCGGCGATGGCATTCACCGGCGGGCCGATAAAGGCGATGCCTTCTGCCTTCAGCGCCTCAGCGAAGCTCGTCCGTTCGGACAGGAAGCCATAGCCCGGATGCACCGCCTCCGCGCCGGTAGCTTTGCACGCCGCGATGATCTTCTCCACGATCAGATAGGACTGCGCGGCAGGCGAAGGCCCAATATGCACCGCTTCATCCGCCATCTTCACAAAAGGCGCGCGCGCATCGGCATCCGAATAGACCGCAACGGTCGCGATCCCCATGCGGCGGGCGGTCTTGATGATCCGGCAAGCAATCTCGCCACGGTTTGCGATCAGGATTTTTTTGAACATCAAACAACCACTTCTTCTATTTATCTCAGCGGGATTAGCGAAAGCGCAATCCGATCATCGGGATTTTCCACACCTGCGTTCTTCAGAACCTCGGAAAACGCAACGAATTGGACCATTGGAAACTCTGTAGGCCCAATCAAAATTTTCTGAAAAAGATTGGCTGGATTAGCACCAAACAGCCCCTTCTCTGGATTATGCTCAAGCGGGATTTTTTGCACCACCTGCGGAAGCCCCCGGATACATTCTACAGTTTCAATCATCGATTCCGATTTCCACATTTCAGGGATGTAGATAATCCGCCATTCTCGCTCTTCGTGGAAACCGGGATGCTTGAGGCCAACAGCCATGCTCAATAACCACCAGAAGACGGAATGTTCAACTTCCTTAGCAGACGTGTTTTTCAAAGCTGGAGCGATCTTTTCCAAGGTCTCAAGGCAGCGGTCAATTCCCTCAATGAACTCTTCGTCAGTGAGGTAAGCAATGGGCAACGAGTAAGCCGCAAGTGCATCTGTGTTCGCGTCGAATGGGGCGCTATCCAAGTGAAGAGCAACGCCTGAACCGGCGTTGGCATAGGCGCGCCACATCGACAGCCTACCCGCCGTTTCGTTCGCGTCGGCTAACGACAGACAGCCTATGAAGGTAATGTCCGGCAACTTTGGAATCCAACCATTAAAGGTATCGACCGCTTGCTTCGCTGCGCCAGGCGCTACCTGATCCAATGCAGCATAAATCCTGTTGATTCTTGGATTATCAGGACCACCGAATGCTTTGACCAAGAGATTTATGCCGTGCTGCACTTCCGAGAAATCGTTCATGCACCTGACGTTTCTCAGCCAAAACGTAGCAGATCGAATAATTTGAAATGCATTTTCCGCGCTTGTATAGTGAACAAGATGGCTCTCGCCAGATTCAAGGCGCTTGTATTCCTCCATAAGTTTAGGCGAAACTTGGCTGTAAAGCTGTTCGAATAGCCCAACGGCGGCTTCTGCGTCGCCTTCACTCACGTCTCTACTCCCCCACCGGCAGCTTATTGTACGCCAGCAACACCATCACACCCCCTCCAACGCCTGCGCCATATCGGCGATGATGTCGTCGATATGCTCAATCCCCACCGACACCCGCATCACATCCGGACCCGCGCCTGCCGCGACCAGTTCGGTTTCGCTCAGCTGGCTGTGCGTGGTCGATGCCGGGTGGATGATCAGGCTCCGCGTATCGCCGATATTGGCGAGGTGGCTGAACAGCTTGACCGAGCTGACCAGCTTGACGCCCGCGTCATAGCCGCCCTTCAGGCCGAAGGTGAACACCGCGCCGCCCCGGCCACTCAGATATTTGTGCGCCAGTTCGTGATAGGGGCTTTCGCTCAGGCCCGCATAGGACACCCAGCCGACCTTCGGATGCGCCTGCAGCCATTTGGCGAGGGCAATCGCATTGCTGCAATGCCGCTCCATCCGCAGCGCCAGCGTTTCCATGCCGGTCAACGCAAGAAACGCATTCATCGGTGCGAGCGCCGGCCCCAAATCGCGCAGGCCGAGCACGCGGCAGGCGATGATGAAGGCAATCGGCCCAACGGCCTCGCTCAACACCGCGCCATGATAGGAGGCATTGGGCTCGGTCAGCGTTGGGTATTTGCCGCTCGCCTTCCAATCGAATTTTCCTGCATCGACGATCACCCCGCCAATCGCATTGCCATGGCCGTTCAGAAATTTGGTGGTCGAATGCACGACAATATCCGCGCCATGCTCGATCGGGCGGCAGAGCGCGGGGGAGGCCATGGTGTTGTCAACGATCAACGGAACACCCGCGTCGTGCGCGCGCCTGGCAATCGCCTCGATATCCTGCACCACCCCGCCCGGATTGGCGAGGCTTTCGATGAAGATGGCGCGCGTCTTGTCATTGATCGCGGCGGCGACATTGTCGGCATTATCGGCGTCGACAAAGTTGGTGTGCCAAGCCATTTTCTTGAAGCTCTGCCCCAGCTGATTGAGCGAACCCCCATAAAGCCGCTTGGCCGCAACAATCTCGCAACCCGGCTCCATCAGCGTGTGAAAGGTCAGGAATTGCGCGGCATGGCCAGACGCCACCGCGAGCGCCGCCGCGCCGCCCTCCAGCGCCGCAATCTTTCCTTCAAGGGCTGCATTGGTCGGGTTCATGATACGGGTGTAGATGTTGCCGAATTCCTTCAGCGCAAACAGGTTCGCTGCATGGTCTGGGCTGTCGAAGACATAACTCGCCGTCTGGTAGATCGGCGTGATCCGGGCGTTGGTGGTGGGATCGGGTTCGCAGCCAGCGTGGACGGCGAGGGTTTCGAGGTGTTGGGTCATTCTATTCTCCTCTAGCGTCATCGATGATCCTAACGATACCCGCTGATCTATTGTCATTGATCGTTCTGGTCGCATCCCATTTATTCTGTATTTTTAACACAAAAGGGCAGCGAATTTCGCGTAAGCGAAAGCTGCGTAGAGGCCCTCGTAAGTAGATATCTCGACCGCCTGCACCAATCCAATACCGGCAACGAACGCCTTCGAAAGTTCTATTGTCGGGTGTAAATTCGGCTGAGTAGTAATCTTCTCTTTGGCTCACTAACACACCATAATCGCTAATCGAAAACACAAACCATGCAGCACCAATTGCTGTTAAGGCCAACGTCTTCGGCGTCCAATCCTCTCTTCGCGGTAAAAGGGAAAGCAAAAGTTGCTTCATCCGCTACTCCCCCACTGGCGGCATGTTATGCCCAAGCAACCGCAGCACATCTGCCGCGCATTCCACCACATTGCTGCCCGGTCCATAAATGCCCTGCACGCCTGCGTCGCGGAGATAGTCATAGTCCTGCGGGGGGATGACGCCGCCGGCGATGACTTTGATGTCCTGGCGGCCCGCTTCACGCAGCCCCTTGATCAATTCGGGGATCAAAGTCTTGTGGCCTGCCGCGAGGCTGGAGGCACCGACCACGTCCGCGTGGCTTTCCAGCGCCAGCACCACGGTTTCCTCTGGTGTCTGGAACAACGGCCCGCTGACCACGTCAAAGCCCATATCGCCAAAGGCTGAGGCGATCACATTCGCACCGCGATCATGCCCGTCCTGTCCCATTTTGGCGACGAGCAGTTTTGGTTTGCGACCCAGGCGGCGGGTGACGGCTTCGACGCCGTCCAATACCTGCTGGTAGCGTGTATCGGCTTCATAGGCTGGGCCGTAAATGCCCTTCACCGGGGTCGGTGTGGTGTTGTAGCGGCCGAATGCGGCCTCCATTGCGTCGGAGATTTCGCCAAGCGTGGCGCGGTAGCGGGCGGCCTCTATGGCGAGGTCGAGCAAATTCCTCCCCGGCACGGGGAGGGGGACCATCCTGAGCTTGTCGAAGGATGGTGGAGGGGCATCCGCAGCATGTCCTAAGCTTTCGGGGACAGGAGAACCGGCCTGGG